>CAZVCQ010000151.1:0-7124 GCA_964626085.1 uncultured bacterium | reverse complement strand
GGCCTGGACATCCGCAGATTCGGTCCTGCATTCGTCATTTCCACTTTGTACTTCGAACTTGCCTTTGAGGCGCTGGTGGGCTTCGGAGACGAGGAACTGAAGCGTTCTGGGTTCGAGGCCGAGCCCAACCCATTTCCTGATGCAGAGCTCGAGGTGGAACGCGAGGTCCCGGCCCTGTCGCGTACGCCAGAGGCGCGCCAGCTCGCGCAGGAACCAGCGGTAGTGCATCACCTGCAGCACGGGCAGTCCCGCGCCCTCGACCAGGGTCAGGACGTGCTTTGCGAACAACTCCTCGGACTCGGCTGAACTCGCCCCATACAGGGCGTTTTCCGTCCCGGTGCGGATTTCCTGTAGAATCCGGTCTACGTCCGGGCTCAGTGTCACGGGCTTGAGCAGACTTTCCATACAGACTCTCCTTTTTTGCCGGTCGTACCGGCTCTTTGGTGCTTGTGACTTCTGGCCATCCTGCGGCTCGTTCGCTCCGGAATGACGAAGCTCGAAACCCGAATGACGATTGAAGTCCGAATTGGGCGAAAACCCGAAAGCCCGATGGTCAGGCAACTGGAGCACTTGACCACTGGAACACTTCGGCCTTGCCCCTTCACTTAGTTATATGGACACCGGAGCCGGGTTTGCTCAAGAAAGATCCGGGCGAGACCCTTCCATCGGCGTCAAGGTGACGCTCAGCGCGTCATTTTCCGTGGAGTGGGCGGCCCAGGGACTGCCTGGGGGGTAGCAGCGGCAGATAGCACAAGTCAAAGGTCAGAAGTCAAAAGCCAAGAGTCAACGCCTCGAACAACGAGCCGGACATCGACGCGAACGGCTTCTGGAACGCCTTCTGGAAGAACCACTCGAATAGCGCGAGAAACAGCGACGGATAGAGGTTGAGGTCCAGGTTGAGATAGAGCGAACGACGTAGTTGCCGACGTAGTTGGCTTCGCCCCTGTAGAAACAGTGCACTACACAGTGAGCGATACTTCGGCCGGTACTTCGCGACGTACTTTGTCGGGTACTTTGTGAGGCCCAATCGCGCCTGCGGCGCGAGGCCGCTCTCTACGTCTACCGCAATGGCGTAGGCGTTTTCCGGTCGGTCCACAATTTCGGAATCAGGGTCTAACTAGCCAGCAGCGTATGCGCGGCAGCCTCGTCCGGAATGGGTGACTTTAGCGCTGGCATGCTCCGAGACGCCTTGTATAATAGAATTCATATGCTCCATCCAATCAGCAACGGCCTGCAGCGTTCTGGCAGGAGCTGTTGCCCGCTGTTCGGAGTGCGGTTTCGCCTGGTCGGGAGAACAGCTGTGCTGGCGGCAGCGCTTGCCTTGACTACCTGCGGGAGAGGACCGGGCATGATCGGTGCCGGATCCACAACGTCCGACGCGCTGGTTTACCCGCGCGTTCTGTTCCTGACAACCGGTTCGGATGGCATGGGCTTGCTACCTTCGGGCGCCAATATCTGCCTGGAAGTGATGGACGGGCTGGGAGCGTTTGCCGAGGTCGCGGACAAGTCCGTCTTGCTCGACCGCGCCAGGCTCGATTCGACGCGCATCATCGTGGCACCGACCATCGCCGGGTACCACGACGCCGACCGGCAGTTTTCGCTCTCCTTCCTCGACAGCGCGAGTATGGCGAACCTCGTGGAGTGGGTGCAGTCCGGCGGCATACTGATCGCCGGTGAGAACATCGGCCGCAACACGCTTGAGGGTGAGGACCGGGTAGCGTCGGGCAACCTCATCGACGAGCGGGAATGGCCGCTCGCCGCGGTGTTCGGTTACCCAATGCAGGAAGTGAACCTGAGGAATTTCCGGTTGGTCAGGGACTCCGGTTCCGCCCTGCTGGAAGCGTATCGCCCCGACCTTGCGCAACCGCTGACCGACGCCTGGCTGCTCGTGCCGGTGGAGTCGGCGATGGCAGGCAGCGTCAAGGTGCAGGCCCGCTGGACGGATGGACGGACGAGCTATCCCGGCGTCACGCTCAACCCCTACGGCCAGGGTTACGGTATCATGGTGCCTCACTTCCTGTTGCTGCAGCCATCAGTGGACGGCGGTGCCGGCGATGTCCAGGCGATTACCGAGTTCTATCGTCGCGCCTTCGCGCTGGCGTTTCAGGGCGGGCCTGAGGTCTACGTCAATCCGTGGCCGGGTGCCCATCGCAGCGCGCTGGCTGTCACCGTGAACGAAGCCGGTGCTGACTCGGGCGGCCCGGGCATCGAGCCGATGCTGGGCAGGTTGCTCGGCGTGCCCGGCAGCGGAGACATCGATGTCTTCGTTACCGGCCGAGTGTCGCAACCGACCCTTGACTACCTGCGGCAAGAGCCCCGAGTCAAACTGGCCAGCCTTAGTTTCAGCCATCCCTACTTCCGAGACCTGGACTACTGCCGCACGGTGTGGGAGATAGCCCGGCTTGAAGACCATCTGCGCATGCCGATTTCGGGTTTCCGTTTCCCTTTCAGCAACCGCACCGCGGCCGGCATGTTCATCCTCGCCCAGCGCGGCTACCGGTACGAGTCGTCCCTGTTCGTCGACCACGCGGCCGGCTTTGCCGGCGCCCTGTTTCCCTACAACCTGACGGTATGGTCGAGAGGACAGTATTGCCTGGGCACGGATCTGCTCGAACTTTCGCCGACGCTGGAAGACTGGGATTTCTACGGCGATGGGGCGCTGGCCGACGGCTACCCGCCGGCCGCGCAAACCCGCGATGCCCAGCGCCTCGCGGCCCGGCTGCAATCGGTCTGGCATGACCTGGTATGTGACCGGCGCGGGATGATGGTCCTCGTTCTGCACGCTCAATACAGCGGCTATTCGGACGCGACGCTGGAGCCGGTCACGCAGTTCCTGACCGCGGTGTCGAAGTCGGGCGATGCCTGGTGCTCGAGCCTTGACGGCATCGCGTCCTGGTGGAACGCGCGGCGCAACGTTGACATCCGCATGAAGTGCGGTGGGGGCACGACCGTGCTGAGCTTCACGAACCGCAACCCCGAGCCGGTCCGCGCGCTCACCGTCCGACTCGGCGAGCCCGGCCTGAAGGTGGCTGCGCGGGGCCTGTCGCTTGCGCGGGCGGAACGCACCGAAGAGGATGGTATGTTCACGTATCTGACGTTCGACCTGGCTACTACCGGTGAAATCGAGGTAGCACGGTGACGTTGAAACGGCAACCGCGGCGGCGCTGCCATGTCTGCCGTCCGTATCGGGAATGCACCAGGGGCCGCTCGACCGGGACTTGACTGAGGGCCGCGATTGATGCTCACGTGGGTGGCCGTCGACATTCTGGCCGTGTACTTCGGCCTGGATGTGCTGGTGAATCTGGTGTTCCTCGCCGTCTTTCTCGCGGTCTTCCGTCGTCCTTCGCCTTCCGCTCTCCCGGCAACCGCCGTCAGCGGCCAGCCGGAGGATGCCGGTGTCGCAATCCTCGTTCCGGCATTCAATGAGGCAGCGACCGTGGCCGACAGCGTCCGGTCGCTTCTGGCGCTGGACTACCCGAAGTACGAAGTCATCGTCATCAACGACGGCTCGAAGGATGCAACCCTCGACATGCTAATGCGTGGGTTCCAGTTGCAGCGGGAGAAGACTGAGTACGTTGATCTGCTGGGCACGGCGCCGGTACAGGCGGTGTTCCGGTCAGAACTCGATACGCGGCTTTTGGTCGTCGACAAGCAGAACTCGGGAAAGGCCGATTCCCTCAACGTCGGGCTCGCGCTGACAGAGATGCCGTTGGTTGTGACGGTTGATTCCGATTCCCTGCTGGCCCCGTCGGCACTCGGTCGGCTCGCCGGGTTCTTCCGCAGCCGGAACGCCGCGGCCGCGGGCGGGCTCATTGCCGCGGCCAACGGCGTCCGGGTGGAGAGCGGGCGGGTGGTCTCGAGCCGCCTGCCGCACCGGGCACTGGTGTTGTTCCAGATAGTCGAGTACCTTGTCTCCTACACGGTCGGCCGCGTTGCGTTTTCTTCCGCCAACTCTCTGATGATACTCTCGGGCGCGTTCTCGATGTTCGACCGCCGGCTCCTGCTCGACTGCGGCGGGTTTCTCACCCGGCGCAACCGCCATCCCTACGTCAGGCGCATCGCCCGGGGCCGGCCGGTCAGCACGGTCTGCGAGGACATGGAAGTCATCGTTCGCCTTCACCGGTACGTCCGCGAGAACCGGCTGCGGCGCCCGATTGTCTTTGACCCGTGGCCGGTCGCCTGGACCGAGGTCCCCTCCAGCCTCGGTCAGCTTGCCCGGCAGCGCAACCGTTGGCACCGCGGGTTGCTGGAGTCACTCTTCCTGCACCGGGCGATGTGGTTCGAGCCCGGGTACGGTGCAGCCGGGCTCTTGGGGATTCCTTACCAACTGGTGTTCGTCGCCTTCTCGCCGGTCCTGCAGATTGCCGGCCTCGGCCTGCTCGCCTGGATGGCGATCAGCGGGGAGACGAGCTGGCTCTGGCTGGCCGGTGCGCTGGGCGCGACCGCGCTCGCCGGCGGCGTGATTGCCGCGCTTGTCACCACTGCGGTCGAGCGGCGCTTCGCGCGGAACTCGGCAGTCAACGTCCAGGCGATGCGCTACCATTCGTTCGGTGACTGGCTGCGGCTGCTGTTTCACGCCATGGTCAGCGGACCGGTCTACGGCCCGCTCCGGACCGCGTTTCAGCTCTGGGGCATCTGGGACTGGCTGGCCGGCAGGCAGTCCTGGTACAAGTTCGGGCGCGAGGGATTCGGCGAGGTGAAGCCATGACCGTGCTCATCCTGCTGCTCCTCGCCTATGAGCCGACTACGGTCGCGGAAATCCACGACCTGGTCAATGCCGGGCGCGGTGCGGAGGCTCTGGTCCGCGCCGAGTCTACGGCGCTGGCGAACCCGACTGACCGGCCGATGCAGAAGGCGTACGCGCTGCTGCTGCGCAACACCGGCTCGCTCGACTCCGCGAATGCAGTTTACGATCGCCTGCTGGCCGAAGACCCATCGGACGACGATGCGCGGCTGGGCGAGGCGATTTCACTTTCATGGCAGGGCCGGCTTGACGATGCGCTGGCGCTCTACGCTGAGGTCAAACCCGGGAGCGAAAGCTACTTCGAAGCCCTGGTCGGGAAGGGCCGCGTCGCGGGCTGGGCCGGCCGCTACCAGGAGGCGTTGCGCTCTCTCGCCGAGGCTGAGTCGCTCACGCCGGGCAACCGTGAGGTCGCGGAGCGCCGGGCGCAGATTCTCTCCTGGTCAGGGGACCGGGCTCGGGCGATGGCGCTCTACCGCGAGTTGCTCCGGCAGTACCCACAGAACGCCGACTACCTGTTCGGCCTCGGCCAGAACTACGAATGGTCGGACCGGCCGGTGACCGCGAACAACTACTTCCGCCGGGCGCAGGCGCTCGCCCCGGAACGGAAAGATATCAGTGAGGCGGTCGAACGCACCGCCGAGGCGGCGGCGCCTCAGGCCCGTCTCGGATTCAACGGCGCGACCGAGGACGACGGCGGCACGCCCGGCACCTATCTCGACTATCGGTTCGGGTACGAGCAGCGCTTCGGCGACCGGCTTCAGCCGAGCGCGGGCCTCACTTTCTCAAGCAACCGGCGGGACACCCTGGCGCGCGACTACCTGCTGGCCCGGGCCGGACTCGCCTATCGACCCTTCACGTGGCTGCGGCTGAGCGGCCAGGCTCAAGGCGACTTGTTGCGGCCCAAGTTCGAGTCCGCGACTCTCGGCTGGGGAGTCGAGCAGTCGTGGCTTTCATGGTCGGGTGAGCTGGGCCGGGTCCTGTACGAACCGACGCAGGACATCGGCGCCCGGGCGGGCTGGACCGCACTGACGGTGCGACCGCTCAAAGGACTGAGGCTGGATGCTCGCGCCGGGCGCGCTTGGATCTTCGGAGACAGCCTAAATGAGAAGCGTGCTTTGTCCGCCGGCGCCGGGTTCGACCTGCTGACCAGGCCCAGACTGACTGTCTCCTACACATTCAGCTACGACGACTTCAGCTGGCGGTCGCCGCGCTACTACTCGCCGCAGGACCTCACGACCAACGCCGTCGGTGTGACGTTCGCCGGCCGCTGGGCCGGTACCGGACTGTCGGCCGGCGCGGCCGGCGGTGCCAACGCCGCGGACGAATGGGTGGCCCGGGCGAATCTCTCCGCGAGCCGGCAGATACTACCCGGCACCCGGGCCTCGCTCGACGCGAACTGGGCATTGACCACCGGGGCGGGTAGGTATTCCTATGGCAGCATTGGCCTCGCAGTCAGCCGTTCGTTCTGAGATGCACGGCAAGTACGCGGTCATCGCGCTGCTGCTTGCCGGGCTGGCGGCCCTGGTGTCGTTCCTGGTGCGGATCGAAAGCCGGCGCGCGCGGCCTGAACCTGTGCGCATCGTCGAGCCCGCGGCAACACCGGTCGAGCTCACCGCCTCACGTGAAGAAGCCGAGTCAGCCGCGGCCGGCGCGCGTGTGCTGTTCCGCTGCGCCGGTGACGAGTTCGAGCACCTGACACTGACGAGCAACGCTCGCGGCGAGAAGACCGAGTCCTGGCAGAAGCTCTTTGTCGTCGGCGCGAATCTCGGCGTCGCCCTGCCCGGACGCTACCCGACCGAGTTCGCGGCGACGCGCGCGGACTACACGCGCTGGCTTGAGCAGATGGGTTCGGCCGGCATCAACGTGGTGCGGGTCTACACGATACTGCCGTCCGAATTCTACCAGGCGCTGGCCGAGTACGACTTCGAGCACTCGGACCGGCCCGTTTACCTGCTGCAGGGAATCTGGGCCGAGCTTCCCGTTTCCAACAACCTTTTCGACCCGGACTACTCCAACGAGATCAGACGGGAAATCCGCGACGCCATTGACGTTGTCTCGGGCCGCGCGGTGCTGCCGTCAAGACCGGGCAGCGCTGCCGGCGCATACTCGGCCGACGTTTCTGTTTTCACGCTTGGCTACGTGTTCGGCCGCGAATGGGAGCCCGAGGCGGTCGAGGCGACCGACTCTGCGAATCCGGCTGCAAGCCGCTACGACGGAGTCCTCGTCAACGTGCCCCGCGGCAGTCCCACCGAGGTCTGGCTTGCCGGGATGCTCGACTTCCTCGTCCAGTACGAGGCGGTCACCTACGGCACCCAGCACCCGGTTGCGTTCGTCAACTGGCTGCCGCTCGACCCGATGTTTCACCCCACCGAGTACGCCG
>CAZVCQ010000150.1:0-7142 GCA_964626085.1 uncultured bacterium | reverse complement strand
GAAAATGGGGAACATCTCCAAACTGCTCGCCATGATACCCGGCGCCGGCAACCTCGATGTCGACGAAGGCGAGTTTGTCCAGGTCGAGGCGATGATCCAGTCCATGACCGCGGCCGAGCGGCACAACCCCGACATCGTCGACGGCTCAAGACGCCGTCGCATCGCCGCGGGCAGCGGCACCACGGTCACGGACGTCAACCGGCTGCTCAAAGAGTTTGGCCAGGCTCGGATGCTGGCCAAACAGATGTCCGGCGGCCGCGGCCCGCGCCTGCGGTTGCGCTAGCCCACAGCCCTACAATTCTGGATTCGGAATTCTGGTTTCTGGACTCTGAACTATCCGACTCGGCCGCGTGACCCTACATCGGGATGATCATCTTCACGTAGCCGAAGACCTTCTGCTCCTTGAACGACGCAACCAGCTCGCCTTCCTTGAAGAACCGGAAGTAACCCTCCAGCTCCTCAACCCGGTCTGCGTCAATGGTTACCTGCGGCCGCTTGTCGCACTCGATAAAGACATCGTAAGGCACAGCAACTCCTTTCAGGAATCCGTCCCGGTGCGGCGCCGGACCAAGGCCTTCCGCGCCGGTCCTAGTCAAAGCGATTATGCCGGACAGAAACCAAGTGTCAATGTCTGCCCGTGTTCCCGATCCAAGTAGGGCTATCCGCAGATCCCGCAGATTACACAGATGTGAACGTGGCCATGAGTGGCCCGGAACCGAACTCCGCCACTGGCAACTGGAGACTGGGACTGGGACCTCGCGGCGCAGCCGCGGTTGCACACCGCGAAGTATCTCTCGCTGTAGGTCAGCACATGTCCTCACTTGTGTCTCGCGCTACGTCTTCGCCTGTATCCTCTCCCGAATCTCAACCTTGACCTCAGCCTGAACCTTGGGCTCTATCCTGCGCTGAACCGCGAGCCGTTCGCGAAGTCGTTCCGAATGACGTTCGAGACGCCGAACCCGTTGTCGTTCCGCTCGTCGGTGGTCTTGAGGAACCGGTCGTCGTTGATCTTGGCGTGTCTTCAGCCGCGTCGGCGGACACTACCCCCCAGGCAGTCTGTGGGCCGCCCACTCCACGGGAGAATTGTGGCACTTCCGCCTGCTCACACAATACCTTGTGGTCAGCGGACATTCTCTTGACCGGTCCCACCTCTTGCATCATGAGGCCCCATACTATGTAATAGCGGCTTTTTGGCGTTTCTGGTCAAGAGAACATCGCTGAAACTGCAGATTTCCCGTCCCGGGGTCGTTGGGGGGAGGTCTCCCCCAGTCTCTGGCCCAGACTATGGCGGAGGCTCTGGGTAAGGCTATGGGCAGACCTATCGCCCGGTCTATGGGGGAGCCTATCGGCAGACCTATCGCCCGGTCTATCGGGGAACCTATTGCCCGGCCTATGGGAAAGCCTATTGTCCCGCCCGGGGTTTGAGCCAAACCGCGTCTGCGACTTTCGGCTTGACACCCGCCGAATTCGGTCTATCCTGACTGGTGATGGATAGTGGATGCAGTCCGTCCTTGACGTAGACTGGAAACAGTGGAAGTGCCCCGAATTCTTCCCCTCCCCAATTCCCTGTCCCCATCCGGTTTCATTTCTGCAAATCTGAAATCTGCAATCTGGAATCTGAAATGCCATCGGCCTCGCCGCCTGCATCCCCGCCTCCGCCATCAGGGAGTTCCTGGAAGCCCGCTAGCGATGGCCCAGAAGAACCGCTGGCATCCGCTCATGAGCGGTTCACCCCAAACCCCGCACCTCAGGGGTTCCACCCCTAAGGCGGTGTACGCGACTCCCCTTGGTCGTCGCACGTGCACCTGTAACCCCTTGGGGTGAACCAACCATGCACTGGAGTGCCTGCTTCCTGCCTGACGACTATCTCAGGAAGCTGAAGCAGGACCTCGGCGAGGTCGAGGCTCAGGTCGAGGCTGAGACCCGCTACGAGCCCGACCCCGACGCCCCTCCGCCTTTCGACGACGACCCCTGAAGCCGACTCAGTATCCACGATAGACCAGCCTACAGCTAACAGCCGACAGCTTGCGGCCTCCGACTGACCATCAAGGCCAGTGAAGATTCTAGATTGTCGATTGTGGATTGCAGGCGGCGTCTCCCCTGCCATCAGCGCAAGCCGTGAGCCTCTCAGTTGTCACCCAAAAGACACAGCGTGTAACCGTACGGCGACAGCTTTCCCTCTATGGCGGTCCGTGGGACTGGACGATCAGGTATTCGAGCCGTCTAACCACACCTCCTAGCGTAACTTCCAGCATCAACCAGTAAAGAACCGATTGCTGTGGCCTGCTGGCACGAGCCGTGCTAAGAGGTGGGCATGAGACTCTTGAATATTGGTACCGCGACGAAAAGACACTGGGCAAGATTAGCATCGCTGCTGCTGGTAATCACGGCGGCCCGGTCGCCAGCGCAACTACCGAACGAGCGACCCAGGCCCGAACCTACGTTCCTAACCTACACTGCGGAAGGTGCTGGCGGATACGCGGGCGCAGTGCTAGGAGCGGCCGTTGGCTGGGCCGCCATCGGTCTAATGGACCCATGGGGTGAACTGGGCTTGGTGACTTATGCTGTGATCAGCTTCCCTGTGGCGGCAGTGGGTTGCGCCGGCGGGATTTGTGGGCTCGGGGCCGCTTTCCGGCAAGATGGAAAGTTCCTGCCGACGCTCGCTTACGGTGCATGCGCGGCGGTCGGCGGCAGTGGGCTCTACTACTTCGGCACGCTCGTGAAGCACGGCGACGTATCCACCTCCCAAGCCAACATCGGCTATGGAATGACGTACGTGGGCGTAGCCGCTGTCGTCCTTGCACCGGTCATCGCCACTTACGGTTACAACCGAAGCCGGCCGCGGGATGCGTACGGCAGCCGGTTCGTACCGGGCTCGGTCGGCCTGGCCTCGGTGCGGGACGCAGAAGGAATCGTCCATCCGGCGGTTGATGTTCACCTGCTCACGGTCAGGTTCTAGCGCGGCCCCGCCCGCCCCACGAGGCCTTGCAGAATGCAGATTGTAGATTGGCCGAAGGACCGGCACCGAATGGTGAGCTTGGTCGAGACGATAGTGACAGTCGACAGCTTGCGGCCTAAAGCATGGACGGATTGAGGTGAGTGCCGTGTCAGCCGTTAGCGATAAGTTTGAGCCGCCGGAAGACCGAAGCCGGCTTCGCTTAGTTCTCGACCTCGGTTGCGCGCCAGGCCCGATTGACCTTGCCTGTCGGACGGCAGCACCGTCGGATCAGGAGGCGCTCGCCGCACTGATGTTGGATGCCTATCGCGGTACCGTCGACTACGAGGGCGAGTCGCTCGACGACGCGCTCCGCGAAATTGGCCATACCTTCTCAGGTTCCTACGGCCGATTCCTGTCCGACTGCTCGTTTGTCTTTGACGGTGAAGCAGGACTCAGCTCGGCCTGCCTCGTGACACTGCTCAACGAGGGTAAGCCTGACGAGACCCCGCTCCTGGCCTTCGCGATGACCCGTAAGTGCGACCAGCGTCGGGGTCTGTCGTCAGCGCTCATCCTCCGCTCGGTCGCTGCCCTTTCCGGTCTGGGCCATCCCCGGCTCTCGCTCGCGGTCACGGCTGCCAATGTCCCAGCCCGCCGGCTCTACGAGAAGCTCGGCTTCCGTTCTCAAGGATGACGATGGACCTACCCACATCTGCGAGCCAGGTCAAGGCGCGGCACCGCGGCATTTCAGATTGCAGATTGAAGATCGTAGATTGGCAGCACCGGACTCCCGGCCCATCAGCAGGCATTGCAGATTGAAGATTGTCGATTGCAGATTGGCCGACCCCACGAGGCATTGCAGATTGTAGATTGTAGATTGCAGATTGACAGAACCGCCCGCCGATTTGACACGCCCGCCCGCGAGTCGTAACATGTCCGCGATGAGGACTGGCGTTCTGCCGTGTCTGCTGGCAATCGTGGCCATCGGCTGTCACAAAATCCCTTATGATGACATAATGAGCGCACCACAGGCGGTTGAGATAGACGGCCAGACCTTCACGCTCGAGGGCGGAGCCTGCCGCAACTTCATGCCCGGCGCGAATTCCTCTTTGGCGGTCGGCGTGACGCTGACCGGCAGTGACACCACGAGGGTCTTCCCATCCTCGGTCCTGGCAGACCGCGTCTGGGTGATCAGATCGCAGGGCGAGATCTGGGAAGTCGTGCTCAGTGATCCGTGCCCGCCGCCGAACGCTCACAGCATCTGTTACCAGGCCGGCGATGGACCGAAGTGGCCGGCCGGCATCTGGATCAGCGTCGCCGTCCGTGTCAGAGACGCAGACGGCAGGACATGGCTGCTGCGCGACCCCGAGGTATACATCGAGATGGCCATTTAGAGCGGAGAACCAGGTGCAGGCACCCTATTTCGGGAAGCTTCGGGACATCCAACCCAGAGGCATTTCAGATTGCAGATTGTAGATTGGCCGAGTCCGAGGACCTGAGCAAGGGCGAGGCTGAGGTTGAGGCTGAGACCCGCCACAAACCCGACCCGGACTTCTCCCCTCCTCTGGCCGACGAGTAGCCGGCCCATCTGACACGTCTGTAACCGAACGGTTACAACCTGTCACCGAACGGTTACACCTTTCGCCGGCCCGGTCCCGTAAGTCACGTATCTGCGTCCATCATCCCCTGGCATTGGAAGTGCAAGGGAAGGAATCAGTCCCCAGCGGAGACTATCCTTGACGGCTGGCTTCGGTGGGGATTGCAGGGAGGTACGCATGCTCGATGTACGCTCGTTCGTACGCTCGGCTCTGTTCCTGGCCGCGCTGGCGCTGCTGGCAATCGGCGGCTGCGTGATGCCGCCGATCGCGTTCCATGACGGCCTGCCGGCGTGGACTCCGTCCACGGGCCGGACCGAAGGAAGCATCGGCTACCACCGTATGTACTGGTCAGAAGGTGAGGGAAGTGTTTGGTACCTGACGCCCGGGATCCGAGCCGGACTCGCGCGACCGCCAATGGCCGCCGATGCCGGGCTGACCTCTGTAGTCGTGGAAAACGGAGGGAGGTTCGGAGCACTCATGGGGCTGACCTTGGGAATCGGCTACCAGAACAAGGATATGAGCGTCATAGCTCGACCGGGCGCGTACTTCATGAGCATCAGCCCGGATGGCGTGGAGTTTGGATTCGATGACCCCCTCTGGCAGGTCTCGGTGCTGGGCGGTAGCCGCTTCACACCCGGTCGGAGTCACGTCTCAGGCGGCGGGCGCATCAGTCGGTTCGGAGTCGGCCCGGCGCTCCTGGTCGGGCACAGCGTCGGCCCGGTTGACCTGCGGCTGGAAGGGTCGTACACCTTTCCGTACAACGACAACGCTACCGGCCGGCTTCTGACCGTGGGGCTGACCGTCGGCGGACCCGCGCCATCGCAGACTGATCACGACTTGACCGGGGGAATGGAGTACTAGGCATACCGTGGAGTCTCGGGGACACGCCCCTCAGGGCATTTCAGATCGCCGATTGTCGATTGCAGATTGACGCGGCCGTTGGCCGCTGCGGCCCCGGTCGGGCAGTGCGTGCTTTCGTGGTTCGATGTCGGCCTCTGGCGTGAGCAGTTCGTTTGACCATGCGAGAGATACCGTGCGGCTGCGTGTCTATTAGATAGTGAACCAGAACGAGGACAAGCAACTGGTGGGGCAAGCGCAGGCCGGAGACATGCCCGCGTTTGACGAGCTGGTTCGCCGGTATCACGGCCCGGTTTACTGCCACTTGTACCGGACCTGTCGGAACGGGGCCGAGGCAGAGGAGATGACGCAGGAGTCGTTCGTGAAGGCATGGGAAGGGCTCAAGGGGTTCAGGGGCGCGGCGAGTTTCAAGACCTGGCTGTTCCGGATCGCGACCAATCTCTGTATCAATCGGCTGTCGCGGCGGAAGCCGAATGACCCGCTGTCCGAGGACATCCCGGCCGCGCGCCGGGATGAGCCGGAGGAAGTGTTCCGGCAGCGGCAACTCAAGGAGAGCATCGGCGCCGCGCTTGAGTCCCTGCCCGCCGACCAGCGTTCGGCCCTGGTTCTTTCCATCTACGAAGAGCTGAGCTACGAGGAGATTGCCGAGGCGATGGGCCGCAGCCTGGCCTCGGTGAACATGCTCCTGTACCGGGCGCGGATGGGCGTGGGCCAGATGCTTGCGGCCGCGAGAAGCAGGGGACTGGTGTGACTCAAGGGTACCGGCCGAAGTCAGAAGGCAGAAGCCAGACGCTGGAAGTGAGAAGTTCCAGGGCAGGCAGCACCGAGAGATGTGCGAGGATTGTGGGTCTATTAGTATGAAGACCATGAAGTGTGATGAGGTCAGGTTGCTGCTTGTAAGCTTCGGCGACGGCGAGCTGGCTCGTGCCCAGGCCGAGGCGGTACGGGCGCACATAGCCGGGTGCGCAGGATGCCGCGATGAGCTGGCGCAGCTTGCGGCCGATGTTGAGTTGCTGCGCCGGGACGAGAAGCCCGAGGTCCCGGCCTATCTCGCTTCTCGCATCTCGGCCGTAGTCAGGGAGAGACAGACCCGGTCCAGACCGTGGTTGGCCGCAGCGGCCCCTGTCGGACAGTACGGACTGAGCCGGGCCTTGGAGCGAATCGCAGCCGTCGTGCTGGTCGCGCTCGGGGTCTGGATGGGGACCGCGCTCGCACGCGCGACGGTGGGCCCGCAGCAGAGTCTAGGAGACCGGCTGGCGCAGGTCGGCCTCGAATTGCCGAACGGGGAGGATCAATGAAAAACCGATGGCTCTATCTTGTGCTGGTATTATCGCTGGCGGTGAACGCCGGGGCGCTCGGGTTCTACGGAGTGAGGGAGTATACCGCGTGGCGTCAGTTCCAGCACTATCGAGGCACGTGGTTCAAGCCCGGGACGACGCCGCGCCAGCTCCACCGGATGCTTGCAGGCTTTGACAAGAGCCGGGTGCCGCACTCCGATACGCTGCGCGTGGCGACCAGGGAACTGGGTATGCTGGCCCTCGAACCGAATCCTGACTCGGCCCGGCTAAATGCGACGTTGGACCGGATTTCCCGCTGCAAGCGGGAGCTGTCCAGGTTCCGGCATGAGTTTACGCGAGCAACTCACCGATTGTATCGTCCCGAGAGGCTGGAGTTCTGGCGGAGCCGGATGAAGGTGGAGTATGATTCCATAGTGCGGGCGGACTCGGGCGAGGCCGTCCAGCCGAAGGAGG
>CAZVCQ010000149.1:0-7180 GCA_964626085.1 uncultured bacterium | reverse complement strand
GCTCAACGCAGGGAATGCCGCGCTCATGCGGCGAGCGCTGTCCGCACTGCGGGCATACGCAGAAGCCCGCCGGCCCGGCCGCCTTCGGTCCACCCATGCGGCCCAGCCCGCGCCCCTGCGCCCGGCCGCCGCCTTGTCCTACTATTCGTATACCGCGTCTTCCTTTCACGTCATTCCTCCTTGATGGCGACCACGCATCCCGTGGAAGCGATGCCGTCGATGGCGACAGCAACCCGGCATGGCAAACGCATCACCGACCAGTCCGTCGCTCAACCATGCCCGGATGACTTCATCCACGTCACCGGCCACGAACGGAATTACCCGGATACCCTGACTGGCTACCAAGTCCCGCAGGGGCCGCGAAATCGCCCCGCAGACAAGCGTGCCGACGCCCAGCTCGGCCAGGCACAGCGCCCGGGCCAGCGGAGGGCCGTCGAGTTGGGCTTCCTGCGCCGCGCCGACCGCCCTCCCGGACCGCGACTCGACGACTCGCACCTGGCGGGTCACATCGAATACCGGCGCAATCCGGTTGTTCCATGAGGCAAAGGCCGCTTTCATGCCTCGGCACTTTGGATGTTCATTGCCCTATCCAGTGCACCAAGTGTGCCGGATCGGCCTACTGGCGACGAAGAACTGTTACCGCTTAGTTTTCATGTGGTTAGACGAACATGCAGCATCGGACAGCCACGGTTACCGTAGCGATTGTGCGACTGTTGTGTCGGGGGAGCGAAGCGGAAAGGCTACTCTGCCTTGTTCTTGCGTGAGCGGCCGTCCTGTGCCGGGTGACTGATTCCTAGCTGTTTCATCTTGCGAAACAGCGTGGTCTTGTGGATGCCGAGTTCCCGGGCGGCGGCAAGACGGTTGCCGCCGGTGCGCTCAAGAGCCTTCCGGATGGTCTGGGCATCAAGGAGTTCGCGAGCCTCGCGCATGTCGGTTTTGCGGGCTGTCGAAACGCCACGCCCAGTCAACTCCGCAGGCAGGTGTTCGATACCGATGGGCCCGCTGCTGCAGAGGACGAAAGCCCGTTCAATGACGTTCTCCAGTTCGCGTACGTTTCCCGGCCAGTCGTGGGCCATGAGCAGAGACAGGGCCTCGACGCCGACGCCCGATATGGACTTCTGGTTTACGCGGTTGAACCGGGTGACGAATTGCTCGACAATCAGCGGGATGTCTTCCTTGCGGCGGCGCAACGGCGGCAGTTCGACGCGGACGACGTTCACCCGGTAGTACAAGTCCTCACGAAAGGCTCCCTGGCGTACCAGTCCGGCCAGGTCCTTATTGGTGGCGACTATCACGCGGGCGTCGGTTGTCTCGGTACGGGTTGAGCCGAGCGGCTCGAAAGACCGCTCCTGCAGCACGCGCAAGAGCCGCACCTGCAGGGCTGGGGTCATTTCGCCGATTTCGTCGAGCAGTATCGTCCCGCCGCGGGCCAGCGCGAACCGGCCGGGCTTGTCATGGGCGGCGCCCGTGAAAGCCCCGGCTTTGTAGCCGAAGAGTTCCGACTCAAGCAGCGTATCAGGCAGCGCGCCGCAGTTCACGGCGATGAAAGGTCCCTTGCCGTGTGGGCTCAGCGAGTGGATTGTTCTCGCCACCAGTTCTTTTCCGGTTCCGCTTTCGCCGAGGATCAGGACCGTGCTGGGACTGGCAGCGATGGCGGGCAGGACCTCGAACACCCGCTGCATCAGCGGGCTGTGACTCACGAGGTCGCCCATATGGAAACGCCCGGCCAGTTCCTGACGCAGCGCTTCTACCTCGCTCAGGTCACGGAATGTCTCGGCTCCGCCTACTACCTTTCCCGCGGCGTCGCGCATGATTGCCGTGGAGACGCTAATCGGGATGCGCTCGCCGTCCGCGGTGATGATATAGCAGGATTTCCCCACCACCGGCTTGCCGGTCTTGATGCTGTGCTTCAGCGCACAGTCCTCCTCACACATGCTGGAGCGGAATACCTCGGAACAGTGCCGGCCGATGGCTTCCCGGCGTCGAGTTCCGGTTATCTCCTCGGCGGCACGATTGAACGAAGTGATGCGCCAGTTCAGGTCCACGGTGAAAACACCGTCCGAGATGCTTTCGAGAATCGCCTCGGTGTGAGTGGCCGGGCGCTTTCGCCGGCCGATTGGTGCTGAGCGCATGGTGACTGGAATTATACAGCCGGCCGGCGGGCGAACAAGCTCCGGGGCACCTGCCTGTGCGTAAGCCGGAGAGCCCGCATCTGTCCATCGTCGAGGTGCGCAACGACGGCAAGACCGCGGCCGACTTCCCAGTGCTGCTGTCGACCGGCACCGGCCACGCCGACACGGTGCGGGTGAACGGGTTAGCTGCCGCACAAGCGGAAACGCTCGAATTCTCGCCATGGGTCGCACCTCCGCGCTGCAGCCGTTCTGCTCAAGCCGTAGCCGGGCCGGTCACTTCCCATTGCACGCCGCGCGTCCGCACGCGGCGTACTCGATTTCGTGGCCGCACGGACAGCACTTGGCCGGGGATATTGCTGGCCCTGCAACCGGGGAAGCAATGGACAGAGCACCTTGGAGGGCAATTCGGGAAGCTATTCGCCGAGCAATCGGGAGAGCAACGGTCGGAGCTACGAGGAGAACAACGAGGACGGCGACTCAGACCGCAACGGTCAGAGCGACCGGTAGAGCAACGGGTAGAGCAGCGGAGAGAGTAACGGGGACAGCAACTCGACCCGTAACCGGGACAGTAATCGGGACTGCAACGTGTAGAGCGACTCAGACCGCAACGGTCGGAACGACGGGGAAAGCAACGGTCAGAGCAACGGGGACTGCAACTGGGACTGTTATGGGGACAACGGCGGAGGGGAGTTTCGGAAAAGCTGAATAAGGAACTGTGAAGGCTGAAGTTAGGACGCATCCGGGCTTGATGAAGCTGTATCCTGTGGCTAAACTCCTGGCATGGGCTCCGGAGCGAAGCCTGCTGATTCTGATGCCGCCCTACTTCCGAAGGAAGTAGGGGTAAGGCTCAGGCAACTCCGTCTGGAAGCGGGCCTGACCCAGTCCGATGTGGCCTTGCGCATGTGCCGGCCCGGGCCATCCGGGAAGTCCTACGTGTGCCAGATTGAGCGAGGCTATATGCCCGGGCTTACGCTCAACGCGGTAATGGACTTCCTGAGCGCCTGCGGCGCGGACGCGAGCGCAATCAAGGATATCATCGACGCATACACGAAGCGCCCCCCGATTCCCGAAGAACGGGTCAGAAAGCAGGTGGCCGAGGCTGCGGCCGGCCTGCCCTTGCTCAAGCGGGCGCGGGTTGTGTGGTACGACCGCTTCCACAAGCCGAAGACCGGAAAACGCGAGACGCCGGAACAGCAGCATGACCGGCGCGTTCGGGAGGCAAGGGGAGTAGCCCGGGCAATCCGCTGGGAACGCAGGCTGCACCGGGTGCTCAACGACGTCCTGAACGAGCTACACGTGGCTGCGAAGGACCCCATGGCCGTCCATCTCCAGAACTACAGTCGGAAGGTCTTCGGCGCGCTGCGGCGTACGCGCAAGACGCGGCCGGTCTGGCGCGACAAGGCGATGGCCAAACTCGACTTGTGGGCATCTGAGCACGAACTCCCGCTTGAGCCGTTCGTCCGAATAAAACAGGCTGTTATCACCCTCTTCGCCGACATGGAACGTAAAGGGGAGTTGGATTAAGCGCGCCGCCTCCCGAAAACCGGAATGGAACCGCCAAGGACGCCAAGACCGCCAAGCGTACACAGGACATTTCCTTCCGGAATTATCTTTGTGTCTTGGTGTCTTGGTGGTAAGTTCCTATCCCGGTTCTTGGGCCGCCTGCTGCGGCGGCTTGACTTGACGTTCCTCGGACATATTCTTCTGAAGCATGGCAACCCCCGCGCCCGAGAGTCAAACAACACAGCCCGCGCCCAGCGGGCGGGCGGAACGGGAGTTGTCCCTTGCGACCTTCGTGCTTGACAGCTGCCAGACGCCGACTTAACATACCTCGATGTTCTCGGGGTGTTGACCCGGCATTGACGCAGAAAGGGATTCTCGGGGTCCCCCGACAATCCCATGGCCGCGACCGACAGAGCCCGGCTACTGCAACGTTGAAGCCGGGCGGCCCGGGAATAGAGGAGGAACCATGAGTAGTTCAGCTGGTGAAGTGCGGGTACGCATCGTCGCCTTGCTGTTGCTCGTCTGGAGCGGAGCAGCGTTTGCGCAGCATAGCCTACGCAGCTCGTATCAGCGGCTGCCCGGGGTAGAAATCATCGGCGCGGTCAAGATCATGGCGCCTGCGACCGATTCACAGATACGCGCGGCTCCGCCGGCACGCCTAGTTCAACCGGCAGTGCTCAACCCCAATCGCGATGCCACCAAGGCCAAGCCGGAGCGAAGCCGTGCGGAGCGGTTTGAGCCAACCGATGGTTGGGTGACAATCAAGTCCGAGGATTTTGAGGGCGCGTTTCCCAACGAGTGGACGCTGTACGGCACACCGACGTGGGACGACGAGTCGTATCGCTATCACAACGGAGGTTGGAGCGGCTACTGCGTCGGTTCATCAGTATCGCCACCTGGTCCATACCCACCGAACGCTAGCTCTTGGATGGTCTACGGTCCGTTCAGCCTCGTCGGTGCAACCGACGCACGGCTGGACTTCTACCGCTGGCTACAGACCGAGCAAGACTACGATTACCTGTATTGGGTCGCTTCAGTCGACGACTCCAACTACTATGGCTATCAGATCAGCGGCAGTGCGCAGACTTGGACGAGCCAGTACTTTGACCTGAAGACCGTTCCGACGCTGGGCAACCTCTGTGGTCAGTCCCAGGTATGGATCGCCTTCATCTTTGCGTCCGACGACATCAATCAGTACGAGGGTGCCTACGTCGACGATGTGCTGTTGCAGAAATACACCAGCGCGGACCAGCCAGACCTGACCTACTACCAGCCGTCCGGTTGGGATTTCCCGATTGTTCCATCAAACGTCACCGGCACACACACCGTGCCGTCTCCGCTGCCCGCCGGAACTACGTACATCGATTGGGCGGGCACGAACGCCGGTGCAGCGGCAACGACAGATACCTTCTTCACTTACCTGTACCTGGATGGTACTCCACTGGCCGGCTGGTACTGCGCGCCGCCAATCAACCCAGGCGTGTCGTTCTCCGTCAGTGACTACCAGACCACGGTTGCGGCCGGCAGCCACACACTAATGACGATGCAGGATTCGACCAACCGCATCGCCGAGTCGAACGAGACCAACAACCGCTACTCCCACTTGTGGACGTGGGGTGGCGGCGGTGGCGGACCCTACGAGCACGTGACCATAACGTCGTCTGCCCTGTCGGCTTCGTTCGCGCCGCTCAAGCCTTTCCTGCTGGACTACCTGTCGTTGCACGACACGGTAATAACCACAGAGTACATCTACTCGAGCCAGAGCGGCCGCGACAACCCCGAGAAGATACGCAACTTCATCAAATACGCCTACCAGAACTGGCAAACGACGTTCGTTCTGCTGGGCGGCGACGTTGAGGTTGTGCCGGAACGCAAGGCATATCCAGGACGCGTCTCTGGGGACCCGGCTTGGAACGACACGATTCCCGCTGACCTCTACTACTCCTGCCTTGACGGGAGTTGGGATGGCAACAGCAACAACGTCTTCGGTGAGATGGGTGACAGCGTGGACATGGCACCCGAGGTATATGTCGGACGTGCTCCGGTCTCCAACGCAACCGAGGCCAGCCGATTCGTCACTAAGACGGTGACCTATGGACAAGGTGGCTCGTCGTATCGCCAGAAGGTACTTCTGGCAGGATTCGATTACGACGCCACTACGTACGGCGAGGTCACGATGGACTACTACGACAACAACTACATCAATAGCCCGTTTACCTGCACGAAAGTCTACGACAGCCAAGGCGGTAACCACGCGGATTCTGTGCTGAGTCGCCTGAATCAGGGATATCACTATTTCATCCATGGCGACCACGGCAATGTCAACTCCCTCTGCACTGGGTACTATAACCACGGTTGGGCACTGGTCAACGGCGACCTAGGCGGCCTAACCAATGGGTTTGACAAGCTCTCGGTCTTCATGTCATCCGCCTGTCTTATCGGTGCGTTTGACCAGTCGGACTGCGTGATGGAAGCGTTCATGAACGCGGCTAGTGGCGGCGCAGTCGCCACGATGTCGAATTCGCGGTACGGTTGGTATGCACCCGGTGAGAACCCACAGACGTCGTTCTCGCACGCGTACATGGAGAGGTACGTCAGCCGGGTCTTCAGCCACGGCAGCAACCCGGGCGAGACCAAGGATTTCCTGCTCGGCAAGACCGACCTGATCAGTCAGGCCACGAGCGACACCACATACCGCTGGTGCATGTATGACTATAATCTGTTTGGCGAACCGGCGTTGAGGATGGAGAACCTCACAGGTATCCAAGATGAACTCGCTGGAGCCGGGTACTCCCGTCCTCGGAACATGACGGTCAGGCCCGCCGTCTTCGCCCGGTTCTCGACCATCGAGTTTGAGCTAGGACGCAGGAGCGATGTGCGGCTCGACGTGTACGATGCTGGAGGGCGCCGGATTCGGGCCATCGTTGAGGGAACGTTGGCCCCGGGACGCCACAGCGTGCGCTGGGACGGCAGAACCGGTCTTGGCGGAGAAGTCCCTGTCGGCATCTACGTAATCACCTTGAGAACAGACGTAGGCTATGACACGCGCAAGGTCATCCGATGCGCTGGAAAGGATCTGCAATGAAAGGCCTCGCGAAAGCACTATGCGTACTTGCGCTGACCGCCCTGCAGGCGTGTGCAGGTGACCAACCGCTGACTCTGGACATGTCTGGCCGCGAGATGACATTCACCAAGTCCGGCACCTACGACCTGATCATCTTGGAAGGCGCGGCCATGACTACTGTTGTCGGCGCGCCGTCGCTGCCCGCGGTTGCGGTCAATGTGGTCGTTCCGCAGAACATGCGCGTCACTGCAGTAACGTGCAGCCCGGCCGCTACCGATGACGTCGAAGGCTCATTTCTAATCATGCCGACTCAGCCGCCGCAGCCGATGAGCGATGCTAGAGATCTGCCGTTTGCGCCACCAGACCCGGCCATCTACAACTCGGATGTGCCTTACCCGGTGGAGTTGGGCAGTTTGGCGGGGCAGAACTCCATGCAGGGGTACAATGTAGCAAGCCTCCTTGTCTACCCATTGCAGTACAG
>CAZVCQ010000148.1:0-7200 GCA_964626085.1 uncultured bacterium | reverse complement strand
AGACGCCGCTGGTGTTGTGCGTAGGGATGAGGCCGGGACCCGCAACCGGGATGGCTACAAGGACAGCCCAGGCCGACGTTCTGTTCTCTATCTACGCCGGGCACGGTGAGTTTCCGCGGGCCGTGCTGACACCGGCTGATGCGGGCCAGGCGTTCCACGCGGCGCAGGATGCGTTCCGGATTGCGGAGAAGTACCAGACGCCGGTCATCATCCTGTTCGACCAGCTCATGGCCGACGCGCTCTGGACCGTTGAACGGAGTAGTCTCGGGTCCGTAGTCCATAGTCCACTGTCCATGGTCTCGAATCCTGAAGCCCTCAAGCCGTACTCGTATCGGCGCCATGAGGTCACCGAGAACGGAGTGTCGCCGATGCTGGTGCCGGGAACCGAGCAACAACTTGTCTACGTTGATTCAGACGAGCACACTGAGGAAGGGCACATAACCGAATCGGCAGCGATGCGCATCCTGATGGTGAACAAGCGGAACTCCAAGCTTGCCGGTATCAGGCAGGAGCTTGAGGCGCCGAAGGCAGAGGCAGAGGTAGAGGCAGAGGCACTCGTGTTTTGCCTTGGCTCCAGCCGCGGCGTGGTGTCAGAAGCGTGTGCGCGGCTGCGCAGCAAGGGTCAGAAGGTCGCGATGGTGCACTTGAGTCACGTCTGGCCGTTTCCGGCTGAGGCAACTGCTGGGCTCGTTGCCAAGGACACGAAGGTCGTTACCGTCGAGCAGAACTACTCAGGCCAGCTTGCCCAACTCCTGCTGCAGGAGTGCGGGTTGCGCGCAACCGGAACTGTGCGGCGGTACGACGGACGACCATTCACGGTAGCTGAGGTTGAGGCAGGGCTTGTGGAGTTGATAGGAGGAGAGGTTGGCTGAGTCGTCAAGGGACATGACCGAATCCCGCCTTGGGGATTCGGATCGTGTCCCGCTTCCGCCCAAGGCCTTCGAGAGCACAGACCCCATTGCCTGGTGCCCGGGTTGCGGCAACTTCGGCATCCGCGAGGCGGTCAAGCTCTCCCTGTCCGAGCTCGGACTGAAGCCGGAGCAGACCTGCTTCGTCTCTGGCATCGGGCAGGCAGCCAAGGCCCCACACTACATCCGCTGCAACCTGTTCAACGGGCTCCACGGACGGACTCTGCCAGTCGCGGCCGGCGTCAAGCTTGCCAACCCGGGCCTCGTTGTGTTTGCCGAGGGCGGCGACGGCGATGGGTACGCCGAGGGCGGCAATCACTTCCTGCATGCCCTGCGCCGGAACCTCGACATGACGTACCTGGTGCACGACAACCAGATTTACGGCCTGACCAAGGGGCAGACCTCGCCGACCAGCGAGGGAGGGATGAGGACGAAGACCACGCCTTGCGGCGCAATCGAGCCCGCGTTCAGGCCGCTGGCCCTGGCGGTGATGATGGACGCCGGCTTCGTGGCTCGGGGGTTCTGTGGCCGGCCGCGCCAGCTTGCCGACATCATCAAGCTGGCAGTGCAGCACCGGGGATTCTCGCTGGTCGAAATCCTCCAGAACTGCGTGAGCTTCAACCACGTCAACACGGCCAAGTGGTACAGCCACCGCATCTACGACCTTGCCGAAGAGAAGCACGACCCGACCGACCGGGACAAGGCCTATCACAAAGCCGTGGAGTGGGGAGACCGGATTCCGCTCGGGGTCATCTACAAGTCGAGCCGGAAGTGCTACGACGAACTGCTCGGGGACATGACCGAAATCGCGGGGACTGTACCGGATTGCGCCGCGTTCCTGCGCGGCGGGGACTGTCCCCCTCCGGCGATTTCGGGTCGTATCCCAGCCCTACTCGACCGGCTGCTCGCAAGCTTCCGGTAGGGCTGCGGGAACCGGGCTCAGTCTCGGCTTCAATCCGTGTCCATCTGTGTCTATCTGTGGTTTCATTGGGGCCGGTTGCGGCCTATACTACTTCTGGAATCCAGACCGCGGGTGGGCGCGGTTGTAGATCTGCTTGAGTCGCTCCACCGTGACGTGAGAGTAGATTTGCGTGGTCGACAGCGACGCATGGCCCAGCAGTTCCTGGACCGCGCGCAGGTCGGCCCCACGCTCAAGCAGATGGGTGGCAAAGGCGTGGCGCAAGGAATGAGGGTTGGTCGCGGTGGCGTCGGCCACGCGCGAGAGTGCCTTGCGGACGATGTTCTGAATGCTGCGGGTCGTGAGCCGGCCGCCGTGGCTGTTCGTGAAGACCGGCTCCACATCCTTGTGGGTTCGGTGGGCGAACCACTCGTCCAGGGCCTGCTTCTCGGCTCTGCCCAACGGCACGATTCGTTCCTTCCCGCCTTTGCCCCTTACGCGGATCGTCTCGGCGACGAAGTCGACGTCAGCGACGTTCAGGCCGACCAGTTCGGCAGCACGCAGGCCTGAACCGTAGAGCGTCTCCAGTATCGCCCGCTCGCGCACCACGACCTCGTCGTTGCCTTTGATTTCGAGGGCTTCCCGTACCTGGTATTGGCTGAGGAATCCGGGGAGGCGTTGCTCCAGCCGCGGGCCCTTGACCGCGGTCGCCGGGTTTGCCTGCAGCGTGCCCTTCCTGACCAGGAAGCGGAGGAATGACTTGACTGATGACAGCTTGCGTGCGGCCGACCGTTTCTCGTACCCGTAGCGGAGCAGCGCGCCGAGGAAGTCGCGGATGTCGGCGTGGGTAAGCGCCGCCAGCGGCTTGCCCCCGAGCCGGTCTGAGCAGAACTCGAAGAACTGGTCGAGGTCGTTGGTGTAGGACTTGAGAGTGTGGTCCGAGTAGTGCTTCTCTTTCTCAAGCCAGCCGAGGAAATCCTCCCGCTCCGCGTGGTAAGAGCGGGTTCCAGGGTCCTGGGGTCCTGGGGGCCCTGGGTCCGGTCCGAACCCCTGACTCCTTGAACCCCTGGACCCATTGTGTTTGTCCACGGGTCAGGATACAGCGACGTCCGGTCGGGTCAACTTGCGGAGCGGCCGGCAGCGGGTATGATTTGGGCAATGAGTGAAGTGTGTTTCGTCTGCGGCCGGAAGGCGAACCGGCAGTGTCTGGCAGGCTCGGCCTTGGGACACGATCCGAAATCCCCGGAGGATCTGGCCGCGGAGGCCACTGTCGGACAGCACGGTCATGTCCCGCGTCCCATCTGCTCGCAGTGCTGTGGCAAAGGGCGAGGCCGGACCATCGACTGCCCGGATACCTGCGCGCATTTTCGGGCCGGGGCCAGGGCAGCGCTGTTGAAGCTCGCGGAGCTGAGCCAAGACCTGGATTTCGAGATACGGTACGGCGAGGTGCTGCACAACCTACGCTTGGCCGTTTCCCGGGTGCGCCGGACCCGGCTGCCGGACTTGAAGGACGGCGAGGCGAGGCAGGCGTTTGCCAACGCTGGCGATACGATGCGGACGCGTTCAAGCGGGCTAATCTTCGACTTCCGTTCGCCGGACCCGCGGGTGCAGATGCTGGGCGACGCCCTGCTGTCGGTTGCGACTCTGCACGAACGGGGAGAGAAACAGATGGCCGCGACCGACGCCGTGGACCTGATGAAGTGCCTCAAGTACCTGGAGAAGCAGACAGCAGCCGCTGAGAAGCAGGGGCGGGGAGATGCCGTGTTCCTTGACCTCGTCGCCCAGAGCGTCACCCGCGAGTTTCTGGTCCGTGAGCCGGATGGGCTGGTACGAGGGTAGCCGCCGGACGGAATCAGAGGTCAGGTGGCAGAAGCGAGAAGCCAGAGGTCCCGGAGCAAAGCCCGAAAGGGGTGTGTCGTCGGCGGCGAACCCAAACCCACATCCAAGCGTCTTAATAGGCTGTAGGTGCAAGGGCTGGAAGTCGCGGGGAGGAGCGAGCGGAGTATTGTAGTCTATGGAGGATAAGTGAATCGTCGTATATCGCTGAAACTGGTCGGCGCAATTCTAGCGCCGGCCGTGCTCGTTGCTTTCGTCATCGGGCTGGTGCTGGCCGGCGTCCTGTCATTGCGGCCGGCAGCGGCACAGGTTGACACGAAGCTGGCTCAGGTCGGGACCGGGCTGGGAGCCAACGACCATAGCCCGTTCGTGCAGGTCGCGGACGCGGTGCTACCCGCGGTCGTCAACATATCCGCGGAGAAGACGGTGAGGCTGGCGCAGCGGCGGCAGTCGCCGCTGCAGGGGAGTCCGTTCGAGGAGTTCTTCCGGGACTTCATGCGGGGGCTGCCCGACATACCGCTTGAGCGGCAGCAGAATGCACTCGGCTCGGGCGTGGTCATCAGCCCGGACGGGTACATCGTCACGAACAACCACGTGGTGGCAGGGTTCGACAAGATTGCCGTCAGGCTATCGGACGATACCGAGTTCAAGGGTAGCGATGTGAAGGTCGTGGGCCGTGACCCGAAGAGCGACCTCGCGGTGCTCAAGGTCGAGAGCAAGAAGCCGCTGCCGGCGCTCACACTTGCTACCCCGGAGGATATCAAGGTCGGGGACTGGGCGATTGCCGTGGGCAACCCGTTCGGTCTGAACGGCACGGTCACGGTCGGCGTGGTGTCGGCCAAGGGTCGGTCCGGATTGCCGTTGCCGGAGGGACCGAGCTACCAGGATTTCATCCAGACCGACGCTTCCATCAACCCGGGCAATTCGGGCGGCGCGCTCGTGAACATCAAGGGTGAGTTGATGGGCGTCAATAGCGCCATCCGGACACCGACCGGCGGCAGCGTGGGCATCGGGTTCGCGGTGCCCGTGGACATCGTGAAGTCGGTCACCGACCAGTTGATAAAGACCGGGAAGGTCGTGCGCGGGTACATGGGTATCAGGCCGCAGCCGGTCACTGATGCCATCCGGAAGGCGCTGGGCCTCGAGGATAACAAAGGCGTGCTTGTGGCCGACGTCCTCGACGGGCAGCCGGCGCAGAAAGCCGGTATCAAGTCCGGCGACGTCATCGTCTCGGTCGACGGCGAGAAGTCCGAGGGCCTGGAGCAGTTCCGGAAGCAGGTCGCCGGCTTCGCGCCCGGCTCGAGCATTGCGTTCGGGATTGTCCGCGACGGCGAGCGGATGACCAAGCGCGTTACACTGACCACGTTCCCCGAGGACGAGCAGCAGGCGTCAGTCCCGGCGGAGGAGCAGCCGGCCGCGTGGCTCGGCATCACGGTGCGCAATCTTGCCGCCGGTGAACGGACACAGGCAAAGGTCTCCGGCGGCGTGCTGGTTGAGGATGTCGAATCTGGCAGTGCCGCGGCCGAGGCCGGGATTGAGAGCGGTGACATCGTGCTTGAGGTCGGCAAGATCAGGATCAACGGAACCAGCGACTACAGCCGCGCGATGCGTCAGTTCAAGGGAAGCAACCGGGCGGTCTTGTTCCGTATCAACCGCGGCGGTTCTGTGCTCTACATCGCGGTGGAGCCAACCGACTAGTCCTGCCGGACTGACTTCCCGTCAACGGGAACGGGCTTCCCGGGGCAAGGCCTGAAGGCTCTGGCACTTGCTCCGGGAGGCCTTCTGCTATTGTCCGGCGGAAATCACCTATTGACCGAGGGGGCATTTTGTGTAAGAATGTCGCGTGCGAAAGGAGCACTTAGCGAGCATTCTGTCCTGAATGTTGCCTGATGCAGACTGCGCGCCGACGACGGTAGCCGAGGCGCCGCGACGGCGGCTGGCGCAAATCTTATCCCGAAACCAACGCTCCGGTCGGAGTATCCATCTGAATTGCCCGGACGACGATGCCTCCCCCATTGATACTTGACGGCAAGGCCGCGGCCAGGGCCGTCCGTGCGGATTTGGCCCGGCGAGCTGCCGCGCTCGAGGCCTCGGGTACGAAGCCAGCGCTGCGGATACTTCAGGTCGGCAACGACCCCGCATCGTCGATATACGTCGCCAGCAAAGTGAAGGTCTCGGCCAAGACCGGCATCGAGGCCTGCGTGGAGCATCTGGACGAGAATGCCGGCTTCGATGACATCGCCCGGGTCATTGGCGCGTGGAACCGGGATTCGTCCGTCCACGGGTTCATCGTCCAACTGCCGCTACCGCGCGGCGTTGATGCCCATGCCGTGTTCAGTCTGGTGAACCCCGACAAAGACGTGGACGGGCTGAGTCCGGCAAGCCTCGCCGCGCTGGCGTCCGGGCGACCCGGGTTCATGCCTGCCACACCGTCGGGAATCATCGAGTTGCTGCTGCGGAACGGCATCACCATCCCGGGCAAGCGGGTTGTGATTGTCGGCCGGGGTGAGCTCGTGGGCAGGCCGCTCGCGAGCATGCTGCTTCTGCGTGGCGAGCGGGGAGACGCGACCGTGACCGTCTGCCACTCGCGGACAAAGGAACTTGGTACTATCTGCCAGACTGCTGAAATCCTGGTCGTCGCTACGGGGCGGGCCGGCCTCGTGACCGGAGAAATGGTGAGTGAAGGTGTCGTGGTCGTTGATGCAGGCACGAACAGCATCGACGGCAAGCTGGTCGGCGACGTTGACTTCGAGTCCGTCGCGGCCAAGGCATCGGCTATCACGCCGGTCCCGGGTGGGGTTGGTCCGATGACCGTGGCGATGCTCCTTGCCAACACGGTCAGGGCCGCGGAACTGGCGGCGGGAGCAGGGAGCGGCGGGTCGTGAGTGACTTGAAGCGGGCAGTCGAGGCGGACCGGAAGTTGATTGATGCCGAGTTGCGCCGGGCGCTGCGGTTCGGCCGGGACGTACCGCAGCGGTTGGCCGCTGCGATGCGCTATGCCGTGCTGGGACCAGGCAAGCGGATACGACCCGTGCTCGCACTTGAGGCGTTCCGAGCCGCCGGCGGCCGGGACCTTGCCACGGTGTCGCCGTTCTGCTCAGGCATCGAGTTCATTCACACATTCTCGCTCATCCACGACGACCTGCCGAGCATGGATGACGACGACTTCCGGCGGGGACGCCCCAGCCTTCACCGCAAGTTTGACGAAGCGACTGCGATATTGGCGGCCGACGGGCTTTTCGCCTATGCGTTTGAGCTGTTTGCGCGCGCCCCGGGCTCGGCGGAACGGAAGCTTGAGGCCATGCACGCGGTATGCCGCGCAGTGGGGCCGGCGGGCATGACCGGTGGCCAGATGCTGGATATCGTGGGTGAAGTCCGAATTCCCAAGTCCAAGGTCCGAAGTCCGGCATCCGGGATTCTGGAGACCCACCTGAAGAAGACTGCCGAGTTCATCGCGGCGGCAGTAGTTGCCGGTGCGATTCTCGGCGGCGCGTCGGTGGCGGCCCAGCGAAAGCTCCGGCAGGCCATCGAGATTGAGTGAGCCTTCGTGCTTCGCCA
>CAZVCQ010000147.1:0-7203 GCA_964626085.1 uncultured bacterium | reverse complement strand
GCCGTCGGGCGCGAAATCCAGTCGATCCTGTGACTCAATGTCGGGTTTAGGGCTGCGACTGCCACCTGCAAACTGGTCACTGGAAACTCGCGGCCTTCGGCCGCGTGCTGGTTTGACTTTGGCCAGTTTTCCGGCTATAACCTCCTCGTGTTTTGACCGGGCTTTCCGGGAAGGCCCAGAAGGATGTCAACTGGAATGAACAGCTTCGGCGAGATAGCCAACTTCATCTGGAGCATTGCTGACCTGCTGCGCGGGCCATTCAAGCGCGGCAAGTACCAGGACGTGATTCTACCGTTCACGGTCCTGCGCCGTATCGACTGCGTGCTTGCGCCGACCAAGCAGAAGGTGCTGGCCCGCAACGCCGAACTCAAGGGCAAACTCAGGGATGTCGGTCCCCAACTCAAACGGGCGTCCGGCTTCTCTTTCTACAACACTTCCCGTTACGACTTCGAGACGCTCTTGGCCGACTCCGGCAGCCTGGCCGTGAACCTGATGGCCTACATCAACGGCTTCTCGGACAACATGCGCACAGCCCTGGAGCGCTTCCGGTTCGAGGAGACGATCAAGACGCTGGAGAAGCACAACCTGCTCTACATGGTGATGGAGCGGTTCAAGAACGTTGACCTGCACCCGAGCGCGGTGGATAACCACACGATGGGCTCGGTGTTCGAGGAGCTTATCCGCAAGTTCAACGAGGCCTTGGACGAGAACCCGGGCGAACACTTCACGCCCCGCGACGTAGTCAGCCTGATGGCCGGTCTGCTGCTCGCTCCGGACAAGAAGCGGCTGGCTCAAGAGCAGTTCGCGCCGATGCTCTACGATCCCTGCTGCGGTACGGGTGGCATGCTCACCGTGGCCAAGTCGCGCATCCTTGCCGACAACCCGACCGCCAAAGTCCATCTGTTCGGGCAGGAGTACAACGAAGAGACATGGGCGGTGTGCGTCGCGGACCTCCTGATGATGAACCCGGATGGTCGCGATGCCGATAACATCCTGCAAGGCAGCACGCTCTCGGCCGACGGTCACTCGGACAAGCGCTTCGACTACATGCTGGCCAACCCGCCATACGGCTACGACTGGAAGAAGGATGAAGAGGCAGTCCGCGCCGAATACGACCGCGCCGGCCGCGGACGGTTCTCGGCCGGGCTCCCGCGCATCTCAGATGGACAACTGCTTTTCCTCCAGCACATGCTCGGCCGGATGAGGAACCAGAAAGACGGTGGCTCGCGAGTCTGCATCATCATGAACGGCTCGCCGCTCTTCACCGGCGACGCCGGCTCAGGTGAGAGCGAAATCCGCCGCTGGATACTGGAGAACGACTGGTTGGAGGCTCTGGTCGCCTTGCCGGAACAGCTCTTCTACAACACCGGTATCGCCACCTACGTCTGGGTGCTCTCCAACCGCAAACCGGACAAACGTCGGGGCAAGGTGCAACTCATCAATGCAACCGATATCTGGGTGCCGATGCGCAAGAGCCTTGGGGACAAGCGGCGAGAGATATCCGGCAAGAAGGAGAACGACCAGATTGCCCAAATCGTTGACCTGTACACCTCGTGTGCAGAGGACGTGCGCTGCAAGCTCTTCCCGTCTGAGGCGTTCGGCTACCGCAAGGTGACGATCGAACGGCCCTTGCGCCTCAACTTCGCGTCCACGCCGGAACGCATAGAACGGCTCGAAGTCGAGTCCGCGTTCCGCAAGCTGGCCGAGAGCAAGAAGAAGGACAAGACGGCCAAAGCAGCCCAGGAGAAAGAAGGCCGCAAGCTCCAGCAGGCGATTCTCGCCGTGCTTGAGATGATGCCCAAGAAGCTGTACAAAGACCGCGTGCAGTTCCTGACCGCGCTGGACGTGGCCAAAGAGAGGGCTGGGCTCAGCCTCGCCGCGCCCGTGCGCAAAGCAGTCCTGAGCGCCCTGTCCGAGCGCGACGAAGAGGCCGAAATCTGCCGCGACCGGGACGGCAACCCAGAACACGATTCCGAGCTTCGAGACTACGAGAACGTCCCGCTGGACAAGGACATCAACGCCTACTTCAAACGCGAAGTCGAGCCGCACGTGCCCGACGCCTGGGTCAACACGCAAGTCCGTGACGAGAAGGATGGCGAAGTCGGCAAGGTCGGGTACGAAGTCAACTTCAACCGCTACTTCTACAAGTACGTACCGCCGCGCGCGCTGGAAGACATCGAGTCAGACATCGAGAAGGTGGAGAAGGAGATAGCGGAGATGCTGCGCATAGGGGAAAGGGCCTAGCTGTGGCGGCAGAGGGCGAGCGCGAGTACCTTATCTTCTGCGATGAATCGGCCATTGACGGCAAGTACTACTGCAACTTTTACGGCGGTGTACTCGTGCCCGGTTCTCAGCATCGGCTGGTTTCAGAGAGGTTGGAGCGCGAGAAGCTGAGCCTGAACCTGTTCGGAGAAGTGAAGTGGGAGAAGGTGACTGAGCAGTATCTGCCCAAGTATCAGAAGCTGGTGACCGCCTTCTTCCGGGAGGTTGCGTCGGGACACCTGAAGGTTCGCGTCATGTTCCGACAGAAGGCACATCGCCCTCGCGGTCTGACCAGCGAAGACCTGGAGCTTCAGTACTTCAAGCTGTACTACCAGTTCGTCAAGCACGCCTTTGGTCTGCACCTGATTCCGCGCAGAGAAGGCGGCACAAAGCTGCGTCTGTACTTCGACCGGATTCCCGACACGAAAGAGAAAGTGGCCCAGTTCAAGGCGTTTCTGCTCTCGCTGCAGCAGAGCAAGCCTTTCCGGGAAGCGGGTCTTGCTATCGCTCCCGAGGATGTGACAGAAATCCGGTCTTCAGACCACGTCCTGGCGCAGTGTCTGGATGTCGTGCTCGGCGCGATGCAGTTCCGGCTCAACAATTGGCACCTTCAGAAGCTGCCCGGGCAGCGCGTGCGCGGCAGGCGCACCCGCGCCAAAGAGGCGCTCTACAAGACCATACTGGCAGAAGTCCGGCACCTACTGCCGGGCTTCAATATCGGGACAACGACCGGAACGCGCGGGGACGCTAAGGGACGGTGGAACCACCCCTACCGGCACTGGTGCTTTCAACCCAGGGATACCGTCTTCGATGCGGCAATGACCAAACGCGGGGGCGGCAGGTGAAAACCGAAGCCCCACTTGTCCTACATGAATCTCTGACGCATAACGTCAGGCTTCGGACAAGCAGGGCTCCGAATTCCGCTGAATCCTACTACAGGGACGAGCCCAGGTTCAGATTTACCTACACTGTAGACCGGTTCTGCCCGGCTGTCAAGCATTTTGTGGACCCAATCCAATGACCCGCTTCCGCCCCTACCCGTCCTACAAAGAATCCGGCGTCGAATGGCCGGGGAAGATACCGCAGGGATGGGATACTAAGAGGGCCAAGTTCGTATTCCGCCGCATGAGTCGTCCCGTGGGCCCAGATGATGATATCGTGACGGCATTCAGGGATGGTACGGTGACGTTGCGGACCAACAGACGCACGGGTGGTTTCACCAACGCCGCAAAGGAGATTGGTTACCAAGGCGTCCGTTGTGGCGATCTAGTGATCCATGCGATGGACGGCTTCGCGGGTGCCGTTGGCGTGTCCGACTCAGACGGTAAGTCCAGCCCGGTCTACGCAGTCTGTACGCCCACGAACCAGCAGGACACGTTCACGCGGTACTACGGGTATGCGGTGCGCTTCATGGCAACCAGCGGCTATGTCTCATCGTTGGCGAAGGGCATACGTGAGCGCTCGACGGAGTTCAGGTTCGTCGAGTTCGGCGAAACTCCGATACCTACTCTCGCCCAAAGCGAGCAGCGTGCCATTGCCGCTTTTCTGGACCGGGAGACCCATCGGATTGACACGCTGGTGGAGAAGAAGGAGCGGCTAGTTGAACTCATGAAGGAGAAGCGCACCGCGCTCATTAGCCACGCCGTTACCAAAGGCCTCGACCCCAATGTCAGGATGAAGGACAGCGGCGTCGAATGGCTCGGCAAGATCCCGGAGCATTGGCAGATGAAGAAGCTGAAGCATCTCGCGTTGGATGCGCCAGGTGCGATCAAGACTGGTCCTTTTGGCAGTCAGCTCAAGTCCGAGGAAATGCGCGGCGGTGACACAAAGGTCTACAATCAGCGAACCGTAATAGACAGAGACGCATCCTTGGGCGAGAACTATATCTCGCCAGACAAGTTTCGAGAATTGGCTGACTTTGCTGTGGGCCCGGGAGATATCCTGCTCACGACTAGGGGCACGATTGGCAAATGCTACCGGCTCCCGCCGAACGCTGAACCTGGAATACTACACCCGTGCCTTATGAGAATTCGACCCGACTCCGCGAAGTACAATCCCAAGCTGTTGGTAAGGCTGATTGAGGATAGCGACCTCGCACAGACGCAGCTGTTTCGGCTAAGTGACGCGACGACCATTGACGTCATCTACTCGCAAACGATGAGGCGTCTGACTATTCCGACGCCGCCCGCGGACGAACAAGAGATGATTGTCGAGTTTCTAGACCGCGAAACGAGACGGACTGATGCTATGGTGGAGAAGGTGAAGCGGAGCATGGAACTGCTGAAGGAATACCGCACGGCTCTCATCTCCGCCGCCGTGACCGGGAAGATTGATGTGAGAGAGAAGGCAGCGTGAAGAAGGTCCTGTTCTGCAGGGTCGTATGGATGGATTCGTACCGTGGCCCCAAAGGCGACAAGCCTCTGTGGGGTGGACTCTACGCAAAGGAGCAAGATCACTGGGACGAGTTGTACAACTACGAACCACACAAAGGCGACTACTACGGGAATGTCTATATGTACGTGTTCGATGTCGGCCACCTTAACATCAACATTGGCCGCCTTGGCGCAGACCCCGGCGACCAGACAGTTGAGGATGTCCTGATCGTGTGGGTGGCGGGCCGACCGCATTTCGGCCCGGTAGTGGTCGGTTGGTTTGACCACGCAACGGTTTATAGTCCTTGGCGGGAACTCTCAACTGCGCGGGCGAAGCGACGCTACTACTTCCGTGCCAAGGTCGGCGACTGCGTGCTTCTTGACCGAGACCAGCGCGTCCTCGTGGTCCCTACGGGCAAAGGCGGCATGGGACAGCGAAACACGTGGTTCCCACCGTCACGTTCTGCCTTTGTGGTCAAGCTTCAGCAGAGGATCGCCGCATTCCGGCGGGGCAGAGCGTTCTCGTCTGTGTCGGATAGACCGTCTAAGAAGCCGGGCGGACACTGGCAACCCGATCTTGAGAAGCGCCTGGCTGTCGAACGCCGCGCGGTCATCGTCGCAATCAAGTACTTCGAGGAACGAGGCTACAAGGTTGAAGATCGTCAAACGGACAGAGTGGGCTGGGACTACGATGCGAGGCTCGGTGATGTATTGCTCAAGCTGGAAATAAAAGGGCAGTCAGGCGATGAGGTGCTTACCGAACTGACATCCAACGAGCTCAGCGCGAGCGTCAAGTACAGGGATAACTACCGTATCTGCATTGTCACCGATGTGCTGGATACACCCAGGCTCCGAGTGTTCCGCTATTCCATGCCGCGGAAGGCGTGGATAGACGACAACGGCACCGGGCTTGATATCGAGAGAATCACCGTCACAACGGCCAAGCTTTCGCTCACGGAATGATACCAAGCGTCGCCGCCGTGACCGGGAAGATTGATATCCGGGAGGAGGCTGCGTGAAAGAACACGTGGGCGACCGTCGGGCGAAGACGGCGTCGCGGGGATATGGATGCAGCAACGTCATCTACTTTCCCTACATCAATGTGCCAGATTCCCTGTGGTTGACTCAGGTGCTGCTGTACTGGGACAAAGTGTATGCCATTGTTCCCCTCGAGTGCCAACTCGCGCCCGACAAAATGTCGCCAGCCATGCGTGATTTGGTCGGATGCGGGCTCGTCCTGCCATGTACCCCCGGGCAGGGCGTCAATTGGGCGGTAGACTTTGACGGGGTCTTTGCCACCTACGTGATGGGGCTAGGGGAGGAACTCGAGCACAGAAGGGCGGCGTTCAATCGGGGTGAAGTCACACAGATTCACGGAGAGAAGATACGGTCAGTCTTTCAAGCATTGAAGGACGCCGGCCTAGCACGGGCGGAGGACAAGATACAGAAGTTCCATGTTGAACGCAGGACGGCTCGCGACTTCATGGGCTATCTAGCTACCTCAATGGGCAGCAATGAGACACTAGACGCCAGTCCGGTGACAGACGACCCCTCATTCTTGTCCGACTTGGTCGGCGGGACGCTCCGTCGCGTGGACCCCGACGGCTGCGTTGCGGCTCTGCGCACCGCGTTGCTAGGCGACCTTCTGCCCGTCCCGGCCGCAAAACTGTCTTCCGAGGCGCTGGTTAAGTTCAAGAAAGACCACGCCCGCTGGCTGCCTGACTTCAGACTCAAGGTCGAGGGAGGTATCGTGGATGCTCTCAACATAGCGAATCCGGACCAGCGTGACTACCGGATCAAGTTGCTCAGAGAGGGGCTCATGCGTGAGGTAGCTGACATCGCGGAAGCCATCAAGAACGACGCGAGCATCGTCTCGCATGGCCGCAAGGCACTGGCGGGGGCCTTATCGCTGGCCGGGAGTCTGTGTCCTCCTCCGTTCAGCGCGATGGGCTGTCTTGCAGACCGTGTGCGCCCGAAAAGTCAAATCGACGAGCACTCCCCGCTGCTGTATGCGGCATATGCACAGGCTCTTCTTGACCAATAGCGCAAAGGTCAGCGGTGATTCGCCCCGGAAAGTACAAAAGACGAGGCTGCCATGATTCCTTCTGCGCGCCGGTACTCCGCCGTGACTGGGAAATGAGGGACAGTCACCTATTAGGACCGGCGGGACAATAAAAGACTCCTGACCGACCGGCGCGCAGCGGGCGCGGCCCTGGTTCACCTCCCCACAGCATTCAAGATTGGAGATTGGAAGAGACAAGGGGTCCAGGATTCGAGGATTCTAGGAGTCCAGTGGCGGAGCGGCGGCCGGTCAGCGGACGCCGGATTGCAGGGACGGGTTGAATGACGCGCTGGCCGGCGTATAATGGCATGAGCGTCTCCTTCGGAGGAGAGCCGACAAAAGGAGAACAACGATGACCGCTTTGACTTCGGAGATTGAGAAGAAGGCGCGGCGACTTCCGCCCGCCGAGCGCGAGAGACTGGCCGAACGGCTGCTGGCACCGCTGGTGAAGGCGCGGCTGACCGCGGTTGAGGAAGCTTGGGTCGCCGAAGCCGAGTGCCGGTACGC
>CAZVCQ010000146.1:0-7204 GCA_964626085.1 uncultured bacterium | reverse complement strand
AGTGGGTCGCACGGGGCCTGACGCAGTCCGTGCTGCAGGCCATCCGCACCGACGTCTTCAACGTCAGCGCGCCCATCGCGCCGTAGGCGAAGGGCCAACCGCCAAGCGGTTGGGAAGGAGAAGCGGTCGGCGGGTCGGCAACGGCCCGCCGGCCGCCTGCTAACACTAGGCCCCGCCATCCCGCGGCCCTGCTGTTTTCCGCCAGCAGTCTAGTTCACGCGGAGCCGGAGGTGTCCATGCGCTATTCCAAATCCTCTTCTTTCGCATCCCGGCGGAGCATCTCGAGCTCCGCGACTTCCTGCTTGAGCAGTTCATAAACGTTGTAGACAATCGGGCAGTAGGGCAGATTCCACAGCGCCATCATCGAGCGGGTTGTGAAGTCCGGTTTGTGCAGGAACGGAAACTCGACGCAGGATTCGGGCCGGACGCGGTAGTGGCGGCAGAGCTTGCCGTCAAGGAAGGGACAGGGCTTCTGCTTGATGGTGAACCGGCCCGGCTCTACGGTCTTGTCCGAGTACGTCCGCTGGAACTGCTCGGACGTGATGCCTTCGGCCTTCGCCAGCCGCGCTATGTCCGGCGCCTCCAGCGCCGCTGAGAGTTCGCGGCAGCAGTTCGCGCACTGCCGGCAGTCTATCTTCGAGGCGACGTAGGCATCAAGCCGATGGACAATCGCGTCAATCTCCTCAGGATCGATGTCGCAGTTCTTGATGTGTAGTCTAAAAGCCTGATTCTCGTCGGTCTTCTGCTCGGTCAGTTCTCTGATTCTCTCAAGGTTGGTCTCAAACATGGCTCTTATGCTCACACGCGCGCTCCGCCTCGCATCGCCAAGGCGAAACCAGCCGCGAGCGGCCAGGGAAAAGGCACTGTCATCATCACCACCGTGTTACTCATGATACGCCCGCCAGCCAGGAGGTCAAGGCTCAAGAAGAGTGCTCTGGTGGTCAAGCGGCGCGGTGCTTCGGCAAGCGGGTAAGGAGAGCACTGTCAACCGTTGTCTCCCGCCCGGACTCCGGCTCTCCTTGCCTTGGCTCGGCCGGGGGAGGCCGATCGCGGCGAGGGTCTGCGACAACCCCAAAGCATTGCCCGCCGCCGGTGTGGCAGCGGGCAGTTGCGGATTAGTGCGGTCAGTCTGAGTGGATTGTTTGGTTTGGGCGAAGCGCGAAGTTGATATCTTTCGTGACCCGCCTGGGGCGGACCCGAACGAGGTGCGGGTAGGTCTTCGGCGTGTAGCCCCGAGCCCGGGCGACGACATGGTAGGCGCCGGGGTGGAGTCTGATGGTGTAGAAGCCACGGCGGTCGGTTCGGGCGCGTCCACCATTCACGCCCCGGGCGACCACGAGTGCACCGGCAATCGGCTCGCGGGTTCGGGCGTCGACAACCCGACCGGTGATTGCGCCCAGCCGCGGCTTGGGAGTGAGTGCAAAGTCGATGTCTTTGGTGACTTCACCGGCAGAGACAGGCACCGGGCGCGGATAGACCTCTCTGGCGTATCCGCGGGCGTCGGCGATGACCTTGTACTTGCCCGGCTTCAACCCGCGGAGCGAATACCTGCCTCGGGCGTCAGACCTCGTCCTGAGCCGGAGCTTGCCGTCGGTGGCAGCGACAACCGCGCCCTTGACCGGCGCGCCGGTGCGACGGTTCACGACCCGGCCGGAGATGGCCCCGCGGTGAGGCCCCTTCTTCGCCAGACGGAAGTTGACGTCTTCGGTCGCCTGGTTGGCGCGGACCGGCACCGGTCGCGGGTACCTGGCGCCGAGATATCCGCGGGCCGTTGCGGCAACGCGGTATGCGCCCGGCCTGAGGTCGCCGATGCGGTATGCTCCGCGTACATTGGTCCGGGCCCGACCCGCGTCGCCGTTCGGTGACTTGGCAACAACCAGTGCTTCGGCGATTGGCTCGCCGGTGACGGCATCTACGACCCGACCGCTGATGCCGCCGGCAAAGGCGACCGCGGCGGTCAAGGTCAGAGCTGCAAGCAGTGTCTTCATCGCAATCCTCCGTTGGTTGAGTGAGTCTTGTCGGCCATCACGTCGGCATATTGCAGCGACCGTGCCACGGAGCTAAACCCGCTCAAGAACGGTACTTACGCCACGGATCCGTCCCTAGGGACCGGACGCCGGCAGCCAGCAGTGTGCGAAAACGAACAGTGCTCCTTGGTTCGGTGGATTCGCTCGGACGAGGACGCGGGCTGCGACGGTCGCGCGGCCGGTCTGCGGGCGCTAGAGCCCGTACCTGAGTTCGAGGGTGAAGATGCGGGTGGAAAGATCGCTCGACTCGTCCGTGTGCCACTCGGGCGCAATCGAGACCATTCCGTTCAGGCAAAGCCCACCCCCAATGGTCTTGAGGATCGTCCAGTTCAGCATCAGGTTGAACTCGTTGAATACGTAGTCGGACTGGAAAGAGGAATCGGCGAGCGGATAGCGTCTGCGTCCCAGCCGGTCTTCGACCGAGAACCAGAGTCGGTCCAGCTTCATGTAGTCGAACCCGGCGGAGGCCGAGATCTCGCGGTAGTCGTCGGAAGTGATGTCAGGCAGGCCGCGGCCGAGGTCGTATTGCGGCCCCGCACGGAGGCTGAATTCGGGCGTGGCCCGCCACTCGGCTGCCAGCTTCAGGCGGTTCTCGAACAAGTTGGAGTAGACTTCGGTCGGGGAATCGTACCAGGTCCAGCGTGCCTCCTCGTCGAGGATGAGTTCGAGCGCCGGCGAAACGTCAACGCCCAGGCGCAGACTCGGACTCTCTTCCCAGTAGCTGCGGCTGGCTGAGGCGTAGCGCCGCCGGTCGACTGAGTTTGACAGCCCGAGGTGGGGCCCGTTGTCGCAGTACCAGTCGAGGTCGACGTCGAGGTCGTGTCCGACGTAGTCCTGGTCATCCGCTGCCGACGCCCAGCGTCGGGACCAGTCGTAGTCCACTGTGACCGACGAAATCCCGCCGAGTTCCTGCCGCAGTCCGGCACTTGCCCGGTTGAGCAGGTAGCCGCAGTTGTACGAGTCCGGCTGCGGGTAGCGGAAGAGCTGCGCCTGCTCGGACGCGGAGATAGTGAGTGTCGGCGTGACATCCAGATCGAGTTCAAGTTGGCTTGTGTTCGACCAGTAGTCCGTCTGGAACCCAGTATCGGCGAGTTGCGGCAACGCGTGATGGTAGTAGCAGAGTTCGGTGCTGTTGCGAAGCTCAAGCTCGAGGTTCGACATGATGTCCTGCCCGAAGTCCAGAGTCAGGGCCTCGCGGATCGAGCGGGTAGAGAGGTTCAAGTCGTTACCGGCGGCGAAGCGCGTGCCGCCCTTCTCGGCGCCAAGGGCGAAGCTCCAGAAACTCCGCACCTCAGTTTCGACGTCGAGCGTGTCCCACATGTCGGGGTCGATGAAGGTGTCGGGGTCGACGATCCCGTAGACCTGGTTGGTGTAGTCGCCGGCAATGCCGACCTCTTGGCTCAGCGTCAGGGCGGAAACGACGGCAAGAAACAGGGCTGTCACGGGGCGGGGGGACCCGCCGGGACCGGGCTACTGCTGCCCGCCCGGCGCATTCTCGGTCTGGACCATTTCCACGGCGCGCTTAAGCAGACTGCGGGCAATGCGGCACTCGGTCAGGGCCGACTTCAGCAGCTCGTTCTGAAACGACCTTCGGGCTGCTTCCTGATGCTGGATGCCTTGGTCAAGCAGGCCTGCCGCCGGCGTATCGCCCTGTGCGCGGATGTCATCCGCCCAGTCGGCGATTAGCGCGTCGTTCTCGGCCAGCGCCTGCTCAACCAGTTCGGACGTCACTGCTGGCCGCCCGGCTTCCCACGCTCGCAGCAGCAGGTCGCGGGCGGCGAGCGTCAGCTTCAGGGCTTTGATTGGCCGGCGGTAGGCAAGAACCTGTCGCGCCTGCCGTTGCAGTTCGATGGCCTTGTTCAGGATGTCGGTTGCGCGCTGGCTGATGCCGGAGCCGACCTTGGCCTGCGCCTTCTCAATCAGCACGTCAGTACGACCGAGTTCGCGCTTGACCCGGTCGATGCCCACCAGCCCGCGGATTGCAGCAAGCGAAGCCTTGCCGTGCTCGCGTGCGGCCATGGTGAACTTAAGTGCGTAGCCGTAGCGGGCCTTGACCAGATAGCCCTCTGCGGTCCGCTGCTCGGTTTGCGCCATTCTCCAGAGTTCGTTGGCGCGAGGGTCGTTGGCCTTGATGATCGCCGGGCCGATTTCTGCCATGGCATCACGGGTCCGCCGCAACTCTTCACGCACGCGGTCCTTGTTGATGGACGTGGCAACCACTCTCGCCTGCTTTGCCCGCACGCGGGCGCGCAGCGTCAGGTCTTTAGCTCTAGAGAGCTGTTTGCCTTGGTACGCCTGCCATGCGGATTGCTGCCTGTTGGTCGCCCACTTGAGAAGCTGCCGGGCCTCTTCGATGCCCGACTGCTCGACAACCGGCTTGACTTCGGCGATTATCTGATCGGTCTTTGCCAATTCGTCGTGGACGCGTTGCTGTTGGGTCTGGGAGAACGCCAAACCAACGAGCAACATCAGAGACACCAAGATGAGCCGTTTCATGATTCGGTCGTACACATGCAGGTGATGTGCCACAGCTAACATTCCGAAAGTGAGGGAGTTAAGACTCTCGGGGTGTGTGCAAGGCGGTACAAGTTGGACGCCGGGCGGACAGAATGACCAAGTTCCAAGCCTCAATCCCCAAGTGTTGGCGAATGGCGGAAACAGCCAGCCCCGATTGGGTTTCGGTCCTGAGGCATTGGGAATTCGTCGATCAGCGGCGACCTGGACATTGACCTATTCGCGTGTGGCATCTTCTCCAGCTGCCATTCCGAACTTCTCGAGTTTTGTGTAGAGCATCCGCCGAGTTATGCCGAGCAGTTTGGCGGCTCTGGACTTGTTGCCGCCGGCCTTGCGCATCGCGTCTTCGAGCATCGCCCGCTCCACGTCGTGAAGCGATCCGGCGCCGGTCTCGCCCGGCTTCGGCCGCGCGAGCACCGGTTCCGGCAGCTGGACGTGCTGGGACCGGATTTCCCCGCCGCCGGAGAGAATCAGCGCGCGCTCCAGCACGTTCTCGAGTTCACGGACGTTGCCCGGCCAGTCGTGCCCGGAGATGAGCTGCATCACTTCGGGCGAGAGGTTCGCAGCGGTGCCGAGCCGGGTCAGGATGTGCCCGGCGAGCACGGCGAGGTCGTCCTTCCGCTCGCGCAGCGGTGGCACGGTTATCGGGAAGACCGCCAGCCGGTAGTAGAGGTCCTCGCGGAACCTGCCCCCGCGTACCGCCGCCAGCAGGTCGCGATTGGTGGCGGCGACGACCCGCGCGTCGACCTTGATGGTCTGGCTGCCGCCGAGCCGGGTGAACGTTCGCTCCTGCAAGAACCGGAGCAGCTTCACCTGGAACGCCGCGGAAATCTCGCCGATTTCGTCAAGGAAGAGCGTGCCGCCTTCGGCCGATTCCAGCCGGCCGGGCTTGCGGCCGGCTGCGCCGGTGAATGCCCCCTTCTCGTAGCCGAACAGCTCGCTCTCTAGCAGCGTCTCCGGCAGCGCCGCGGCGTGCACGACCACGAACGGCCGGCCAGCCCGGCGGCTTTGCCGGTGTATCATACGCGCGACCAGTTCCTTGCCGACGCCGCTCTCACCGAGTATCAAGACCGAGGCATCGCTCGGGGCGACCTTGGCTGCGAGTTCCCGCACTTTCTTCAACCCCGGGCTCGCGCCGACCATCTCTCCTTGCCGCCCGGCACCCGCCTCCTGCCTTAGCGCCTGATTCTCGCGCCGAAGCGCGAGCTTCTCGGCAATCCGATCCAGCCGCAGGTGGAGCTGGTCTATCGCGAACGGTTTGGTGATGAAGTCGTACGCGCCCTGCCTCATTGCCTCGACTGCAGTATCGACCACCCCGAACGCGGTCATCACGACTACCTCGGTTTCGGGGCTCGCGGCCTTCACCGCCTCCAGCACGCCGAGGCCGTCGACCGGCGCCATCTTCAGGTCGGTAATCACGACGTCGTACCCGGTGCCTGCTTCCTTCGCGGCTTCGGCTCCGCTCGTAAGCACGGTCGCTTCGTGGCCGGCGTCCTTCAGTTCGTCGGCCACCAGCCGGGCGAAGCGTTCCTCATCGTCAATGACCAGTATCCTCATCGTGCCCTCATCCCTGACCGCCCGGTAGCGGCAGCCTGATTTCGACGGTGGTGCCGGAACCGGGGGCGGACTGCATTGTCACCCTGCCTTTGTGTGCCTCGATGATTCGCTTCACTGAGAAGAGACCGAGGCCCGAGCCCTTCTCCTTGGTTGTGTAAAACGGTTCGAACGTCCGGGCCGAGTCCTCGGACCTGATGCCGGGACCGTTGTCGGTCACGCGCACGACCAACCAGTCTTGTCCGTATTTTCGCTCGCTCCGGCCGGCAATGCGGATTGCACCGCCGCGCGGCTGGGCCTGCACCGCGTTGAGCACGAGGTTGAGGAACACCTGCCGCAACTCGACCCGGCTCGCTCTCACCACCGGCAGGCCGCCGAGCTCGGTCTCGACCACGACCCGGCCGCGGGTCGTCTCGTGCTCCATATCCTTCAGCACGCCGGCCACGACCTCGGCCACGTCGAGCGGCTCCGGATCGCCCGTCCGGTTCACGCCCAGGCTCAGGTAGCTCGATACGACCCGGTTCAGTCGGTCCACTTCCTCGGGGATGTAGTCAAAGGTCGGGTCGGCGTCGCTGCCGTAGCTTTTCTTCAGGCGCTCGGCCGCGGCGCGGATGATGCCAAGCGGGTTCCTGATGTCGTGGGCCATCGCCGCCGACATCTGGCCGAGCAGGACCATAGTCGCGGCCCTGCCCGCGGCCTGCTCGAGCACCAGAGCGCGGCGGACCAGGCTGGCTGAAACCAGCACGACCGCGATGATTGCCACCAGGCTCAGTGCGTTGATGAACAGCAGCGAATCGCGGAAGCCCGTCAGGACCGAGAAGAACCGCGCGTCGGCTTCGACCCCGAGAACGGCCGCAACCGCACCCGAAGAGTCTTCGAGTGGAGCGAACGCGCTCTTCAGGTAGTAGGGGCCGGCTGCGTAGAGCCGGGTCTGAGTCGGCGCGCCGGCGAAGGCGGCGAAGACTTCGGCGGCGTCGGCCTCGACCGCCGGGGCTGTCTGCCCGGCCAGCTTCGGGTCGCGGGCGTTGACGACGTAGGTGAAGCCCTCGTTAACGACGTACAGATTGAACAGATTGTTCGAGCGCATCACGTCGGAGAGCAGGGACGCG
>CAZVCQ010000145.1:0-7236 GCA_964626085.1 uncultured bacterium | reverse complement strand
TAGACACTGATGCCGATGACCGTCGTGTACCCGCTGTCGAGGCGCTGCCGGGCCCGGTTGATGCCGTTGGCGTCGGTCATCGAGAACCAGCGGCTCGTGCTGCCGCGGAACGGTATGGCGCGGGCATAGGCCGATTCGGACGGCCACGACGTGTAGTTGTTCTGGTTATAGGGACAGTCGGCCATGGTCGCGCAGCCCTGGTCGGCGAGCAGGGCGTAGGCGACGTTGGAGCCCGAGCCTTGGTCCGCGCCGCCGTTTATCTGGTTGTAGATGAACGCCGGGCTGAACTGGTGACTGGTCAGGGAGTCATTCCAGTGGTGCTCCAGCCACTCGTAGTGGGTCTTCTGGTAGTAGCCGACGGCCCACGCGGTGCACGAGCCCTGGGTGCCCTGGTTTCCGACCGGCGGCATCTGGCTGGACAGGTCGACTGCGAGCGTGGCGTCAGCAGGCGGAGAGCCGGGAGCGCCCGGCACCAGTTTGTCCTCAACCATCCAGGGCGCCGTGCGCGGGTCATCGCGAATCCACCCGCAGGGGTGGAGCGGCTCGGCCCAAACCACGGCCTGAACCAGCAGGACAGCGGCGAGTAGGGTAGAACAACTGGGACAGACTTTGAGTTTCATGTGAGTACCTCCTGACACAGGAAGCGAAGGCAGCCGGTGTCGAGACGGGAAGTTCCGGATTCAAAGATGGCAGAAACGGCAAGAAGCCGATGGCGGCCCGTGCCCATGGACATCGTCACCACTTGATTCTACCTGACTGCGCGCCGACATCAAGGCTCGCAGAAGTCCAAGGGACCGATGTAGGAGCTCATCACAAGGACACAAGGGGCGGGACGGTGCGACGTCCCGCCCGGAGAACTGGTCGGAATCAGCCCGTCTTGTTGGCCTGGCGGGAACGAGGTGTTTCGCCTTCGAGGCGCCAGGTGAAGAAGCCGTGTGTGAAGCGGCGGCCCGGTGAGCAGATGCCTTTCCGGGGAGAACCGAAGCCGGCAGCGAGACGGCACGGCTCCCGCGTCCGCAGCGCCGAGACACTCCCTGCACAATGTCCTGTTGGCACTTGTCCGGCTCCATCGTGCACGCATCCAGCGTTCGGTCGTATCCGGCGGTGAACAATTCAACCAATAGACCCTGGCCGGCATCGAGCCGCGCAAGCGGGGGCTTTGCCTTCCGACGCCGGAGGAACTTCTTTGCCCACTTGTAGGCCAGGCGACGCTCCGGACGTGACCACAGTAGCCGCGACATTCTGTACCCGCGCAGTACCGCAGCTTTGTAGACCTTGTTGCGGACCGCGGAAATGGTCCTTGGGTACACGCGGTCGGACTCCGGTGTTTCTGGTCGAGCGGCGTACCAGTCGCGCAGTCTTGAGAGGCAGTCTTCGGTGGCCGCGCTCAGTCTCGTGTAGTGGCCGGCAAGCAGGCGTCTGGCGCCGTTCTCGACGATGCGGGTCTCGGCTGGTTGCCAATGGGTGCCGCGAGTCGGACGTTTCATGTCCCCTCTCATGCGTGAGTTCACTCTATCTTGATTGCCTTACGCGTGAGGGTGGTGGTTTCGCTTTCGAGGCGCCAGAAGTAGACACCCTGCCCGACGCGCCGGCCCTGTGAGTCGCGGCCGTCCCACGCGGCGGTGAGGTCGCCCGGCTGGGACAGGCCGGAGAAGAGAGTCGTCACTTTGCGCCCGGCGCGGTCGTAGACCGAGAGCGACAGCTTCATCTCGCGCGGTACCGCATAGCGGAGCCGGGTCGCGCCCCGGAACGGGTTGGGCACATTCGCGAGCAGCGCCAACCGTTGCGGCAATGCGGCTTCGGCCGCCGGCTCTTTGACGGCCACGTGGGGCGCATCGGTCGTGAACTTGACGACATGGCCCGGCACCCAGGTCGACGCGCCACGGGTGTAGGCGTCGTCGTTCAGGCAGGTGATGCCGATGTTCATCGTCGGGTCCTGCATGCCCACGCAGCTACTCGATGTCCGGGTCGCGGTCTGGTACTGGAAAACGAACTCGCAGTTGCCGTCCTGCGCCGCCAACGTCGTGTCATACATGATGATCTCGTACTTGTCGTAGGCGGTCTGGCTTGACCAGTACGGGATCGAGTCGTATTCGATAACGAACCGGTGGTTGACCGTGTCGTGATAGTACCAGATGCCTTGGCCGGCCGGCGGGTAGCAGTCGTCCCAGTTGATGGCCATCGCGCCGATAGGCAGCGTGCTGGAGGGCAGGGAGGTGTTGGCAAGCGTGTGGTTGGTCGTGCTGCCCAGGCCGACCCAGCCGTTCGAGCAGATTGACAGGGTCGCAACGTCCTGACCGTAGAATCGGAACGGGCCGAATTCCGGCGGCAGGCTGATCTGGCAGGTCGTGTCGTCGGCCAGTGATAGCTCGGTGCCGATGCCGGATACTTCGATCCAGTCGTAGTCGGGCCGTTCGGTATAGCCCGAGTCGACCTCGTCGTACGCCCAGTACTGGGCCGGGGTGCGCGGTCCGTCCGGAATCGGGTCAACGCTGCGGATGACCCCGACCGCGACGCTGAACCCGAGCCGCCTGGTGATGCCGCCGGTGCTGACGATCAGCGTGCACGGCACCTGGGTCTCGCGCGGAATCGACGGGTCGGCGAAGACGGTGAAGCGGTCACCGTCGTTCGCCCCGGTCGTGTCCCTGGCAATGTCACCAAACGAGCCGGCCGAATCGGTAACCTGCAGCCGCGAGTCGATGGAACGCAATGTTCCGGTGACGCCGTAGGCGTTGCCCAGCCCGGGATTGCGCAGGGTCACGACTAGGTCGCCCGTCTCGCCTGGGTCAATCATCCCGTTGCCGTTGCCGCCCGGCGGCGGGTCCTGGGCTTCGTAAGCGGTGTAGCTGAGACTCGGAGCGCCGACGAGCAGCGTCAGAGAGGACGTCCAGGTCGTGTCACGCGAGTCACTGACCACGACAGTGAAATGGAGCGCGTAGCTGTTGGTGCAGACCGGAGCGACGGCGAACTTGAACGAGTTCGCGCCGGTCCAGGCCGAATCGCCGGCCCCGATGTCGCCGACGGTCTTCAAGGTGTCAAACAGCGTGATGTTGGGATCCGTCTTCCGCAACCGGGCAGTGACGCCCTGCGCCGGCTGGTTGCCCCAGTTCTTCAGCCACATCGGGAGGTTGATTGTCTCGCCCGGGTTGACGATGTGGTCGTTGTTGCCGCCGGCCGAGTCGTCGACCGTGTGATGCAGGTACATCACGTAGGGCCCATTTGACGGCAGGGCAAGACAGAAACCAAGGTGGGGCGCAAGGTTATGGCCGGTCACGGTTACGAAGACGGTGTCGGGCGCGAGCGTAGTGAGGTTCAGTGTAACCTGTCCTGACCCATTGGTGTAGCCGATGACCCATACGCCGGTGTCGTTCTTCGCCGACGCGCAAACCAGGGCGCCCGAAACCGCGTTGCCGCCGGCCGTGACTGAAACCTGGAGCGCGTACGAGCCGACCGGGATGACCGCAGGATAGGTCGCGACCAGCGGCTTTGGTTCGAGCGAGTAGATGTCCGCAGCGCCGTCGCCCATGCAGTTGTACATCTCGAAATAGCGGCGTGTGGTCGGGTCGTCGCCGAGTTGCTCGAAGAGCTTAATCTTGGCCTTGTTGAACCCGCCCATCACCCACGTGTAGCTTGAGTCGAACATGTAGTCGAATGCCCGGCGTTCAAGCGTATCGTCCTCGGTCCAGTAGGAGTTGACCGAAGAAGCGATGGAAACGATCCCGCCCTTCCGCCCGATCCGAATCCAGGTCTCGGAGAAGCACTCCGGGTAGCTCGTCGACGAGAAGTTGCCGGTCAGGCAGGCGTAGGTCTGAACGTAGGGAATCATGTCGGTGTTGGTGAGTGCCCGGACGTCGTCCGAATGGAACGTGATGCCCGGGTCGGACCAGCCCTCTTCCGAGCCGTGGCCCGAGAAGGTCACCCACGCGCGGCCTTGATTCAGGGCAGAGTCGACCGGCGTGCCGCTGCCGTAATAGGTCCAGAGCGAGTCGCACTCGGTGTCCATCGGCCGGATCTTCGCCATCACGTACTTGTGCGTGTTCTCGGCGATGCCGTGGTTCGAGCCGTCGGCCGAGGCGACGAAATAGGCCCTTTTGAGCCATCCTGACTCGGTAGGGGCTAGGGGCTGGGGGTTAGGGAGTAGCGTCCGGACTCCGGAACTGGCCCCTAGTCCCTCGTCCCTAGTCCCTAGTCCCTTCCCGTAGGTCCAGTTGTTCTGCTCGTACCGGACGACCTTGTCCACGAACGAGTCGAGTTGGGCCGCGCTCGCGACCGAGGCGCGGCCGAGGTCGAGGTCCGGCCAGTAGTCGCTCCCCTCGCAGAGGGAGAAGTTCAGGTCGGTCGGCGGGCTGCCTTCGCCGCTGCCGGTGAAGTAGCCAATCTTGTCCACGTCGCCGACCAGCAGGACGAAGCTCGGGGGAATCGGCCAATTGTCATACGCGTTCTGGATATAGGCCTTGACCGTGTCCTTGTTGCCACCACCCACCTGGCTCAGTGTGCGCACGAAGACGTTGAACCCCTTGCGCCGGCGCCACTCGGCCAGCGGCGCGACACTAGTCTGCCAGGCATCCGGTACGATGATGAGGTAGCCAATGGGCAGGGCTGGTCCCAAACCCGCGCGGAACTGCTTCTCGTTCAGAGCTACGCCCTGGAGCCGGCCCGCGAACGGCGGCGAAGAATACCGGCGGAGCATCGCCCTGGTCTTAAGCCAGTCCGCGCCGGTCCACTTCACGGTCACCTTCATCTGCGGTGCGTACTCGACGAGCTTGCGTACCGGGTTGTAGCCGACCGGGCGGATTTCGACCACCGCTACTCTCCGGCCTCGCATCACCGCGACCTCCACCAGCCGTGCCCCGATTTCCGGGGCGTACGCGTCGGTCGAATAGACCCTGGCGTCGAGAGCAAACGTCGGAGCCGTCCCGCTCTTTGGGACCGGGGCCTGGCGTGGAATCACCGGCAGGGCAAGCTGCTGCGTCTCGATTGCGCCGAGGTCAATCGTGAGCTTCATGTCGGCCCCGTACGGCACTTCAACCAGCCGTCGGTACACCGGCACCGCAGGACTGCCGACGGCCGCTGCAAGGCCTGCTCCCGGCAGGGTCAGCGTAGCATAGTTGCCACCTGACTCCTGCACGGTTCCGACCGCCAGTGCTGCCCGGGTCAGGGACAGCACACCGCCGTCCTGTCGTTTGGACCACCCGACCGCGTCGGCCGCGACTGCCGCCGTAACCGCAGCAATCAACACAAGAGAGACTCTCATTCAAATGCCTCCGGCCAATACATCTTCCTGCTCATGGACAATTCCGCATTCTGACTTCTGATTTCGGTCGACCGTCCTACTGTCTACTGCCTACTATCTGCTTCCTCTTGACGTGCGTAGAGAATCTTACCCGAACCGGCCTGCGAGGTCAATGCAGCCGACCGCCGAGCCGGACAAAACAGAAGTCAGAGACCAGAAACCAGAGCGCAGAACTGAAGACACGGAGAGGATATCCGCAGATTACGCAGATGACGCAGATTCCTCCGGCCGGGGCTCTCTTTCTCGGCGGCTCGACCGCTTGCCGTCTCCGCCACTCGTCTTTCGTCAACCGACAATAGGAAATTCCTCGGATGGCTCCTCTCCAAGAAGCCCGGCAAGTTGGTTACGAAGTTCCCTGCAGAGGGATTCGGGAGGGAACTTGGATGGGATAACGGACTGTAACTCGGCAAAGACCTCGGGACGGAACCTGACTCGTTACTGAGCAAGGAACCGGACAATGAGCTCCGGTCGTTGCGCGCGAGGTAGCGGACGAAGTAGCGGTGGAAATAGCCGAACAAGTAGTCCGCGTCGTTCCCCGGGACATTCCTCGGGTCGTGACTTCGGAAGCTATGGAGATTGCTACGGGGGAGGCATAGGAGGGGTCGGAAAGGGAGGAGGGGCTAGGGGATTGGGAATAGGGAAGTTAGGACCTCTCCCTTAGGCTGACGGAATGTGTACTATACTACATATTGAGACTCGGGAATGAGCGGCAATTCCGACCGCCCGCGTGTCAGGAATCACTTGCTGCGTCACCGGGATTGCTACGGAATCACGGCCTAACCGCAGCGGCGTGCGCGACCGCCGATGCCGTCCGGCAGCCGACAATTGCCGGGGCTTCGTGGACCAACTCGTCGTTCGTGAGGGCCTCGACCATGAACAGGGCATAGTCCACGCGACGCGTCTTGTTGCTCCTAAGGATAGGGTCACCCACGTGCCGGCTCCACACGGGCAGGCCGTCGCTCTCGCCCTCCTCAAGGTCGCTCCCACGCACGACCGTCCACCGCGTGTCGCTGGCAAGCACCCGCCTGCACGCCTCGACCTGGTCGTCGATGTCCGCGACGCGAACCAGCCGCATGAACCAGGTCGCGGCCATCACGGCCGCCTTGAAGGACCGCGGGTACACATCCTTGCCGTCCTGCGTGATATGCCAGCCGCAGGAGAATACCAGGCGCGCGCCCGGCCGTGCGTAATCGAGTACGGCCTGGGCCGTTCCCGAAGAATAGTGGTGGGTGCCCCAAGGGACCAGCACCGTAAGCACGCCGTCGCACCCGGCGACCGCCTTCTTGATGACCACGCGGTCATTCGTGGCGCCGGGGAAGACTGTGATGCGCCCCTTGAACGCGTCGAGCTTGCCCACGCTCCGGTCCCGGCAGACGCCAACCACCTCGTAGCCCCGGCCAAGCGCGTGCTGCACCATGTACCTACCTAGCTTTCCCGAGGCCCCGACAATGCAGACCTTCATCGAATGTCTCCTCCCCTCATGATACCTTCGCCGATCGCAATCTCGTCATCGGACCCCGCCTCGCGTCAGGAATCGCTTACTGCGTCGCCGGCACTTCTCACCGAGTCCGGTCGAAGCAGTCAATGACTGTCTTGAGGTGAATGAACATCGCGCCCATGTTGTCGCCCCGGATGTTGCAGCCTTCCTCCGGTTCCTCCATCAGCGCATTAGTGACGTACCTCAGCACTTCGACCTGATTGTAGCCGTCTAGGAGACCCTGCACGGCTTCCACGAAACCGGCTTCCGACTCCCCTTCGAGGTACTCGAGCATCTTCGCGTTGTTTTCCTCAGTTCGGTCCAGCACATCGCCGCTGACCTCGGCCAACTGCCGGCCGCTCCGGTCGAAGATCTGCCAGACTACGGTGCCGAGATAGACGAGCAACTGAGCCTCGTCTGGGTTGAGGTCCCTCTCGCCGACGGCAAGCAGATATGCCAGGACAAA
>CAZVCQ010000144.1:0-7237 GCA_964626085.1 uncultured bacterium | reverse complement strand
GCGGTTGCCGACACCGGCAAGTGGCAGGACTACAGCCTGAACCTTGGAGAGGAACTCCGCGCCAACCTGAAGGGGGTTGAAGCGACCAGAGTCAAACGCCTGCGCGTCAGCCTGGAGTCGTTCTGCTCCGGCAAGGACGCCTGCTGAGGGCTCTATCTAATGGCGGAGGTCTCCGCCAAATACGTGAAGATCGAGCCGGTCGTGACCAAGCCCACAAAAGGCGGCAAGTAGGAGCGTAACGGGCAGATCAGCGCGCCTGACCCTTCAATCGCGGGCGGGAACCGGCAGCGGATTCCCGCCCGCCTCTGCAGACCGAGCCGTCGAGGCATCGGTGCGTTGACGTCGAACACGTCGGTGCGTGTGATCTGGAACTTGCCCTGCGACCGCTTGGGTCTCGCGAAGTACCCTTCGAAGTTCGCCGCGAAGTTCCGGCGGAAGTATCGTCGGTTGCGTACTTGCTTGTATCGTCTGTTGCATCGGCAGTTGCATCACGAGCTGAATCTCGCGCTGTATCGCGACCTGGAGACTTCGCTGTACCGCGCGTTCCTAGCGAAGTCGTACAAGTCGTAGCTCCAGCCGTTGTTCGCGACGTTGTTCGGCTCGATGTTTGATATGAAGCTCACGCAGTTGCGCGGCTCATCGTGTCTCGCGTCGTATCCGTGAAGACAAGCCCCCAGGCAGCCTGTGGGCCGCCCACTCCCCGGCAGGATTGTGGCCACGGCGCCGGTTCATACCATCCATTGTGGTTGCCCTTAAATGACCTGCCGCCGCCGGCCGCATGATAAGGATTCTTATCACGCGAATCCTGCCACTTCTTTGTGTAGGTTCCTGATTCTCCGCTCCCTACTCCCGATTCCCCGGGAATGACACCCTCGTAGGGGGGATGCTTCCCCGTGGAGCAGGACCCGGTGCCCGGCACTGAGCAGGTCGGGCTCAGGTGCCGGTAGCGGGAGCCGGTCTTCGTCCCGCTCAAGGCACGGCTGCGGCGTCCGCTCTCTGGCCTGGAATGGCCTCTGCTCCGTCCCCTGCTCATCGCTTCGCTACAGCGTCTGCTCAAGACCCCATTCCTCGTCAGAGTCAAACCCACGCTCCCCGACGCGCTCCAGGTTCTGCGCCGGACTCCGCTCCTTGCCCCTATCCTCGCCGCGCAGCAGCGCCCGCTCCTCGTCCTTGAGCAGGCCTTGCTTCAGCCCCTGCACTTCGCTCCGCACCTGCTCACGCTCCTCCGCCCGCCCGGCGCGGAAGTCGCTGCATCACTCAGGAGGTCGAGAGACCACGGCCCGGGGGACGGACGGTTGACGACGCGGCTAGCTCTGGAGGACGCGTAAGTTGCTGACAATGCACGTGGGGGTCGCTCCACCCATAGTTGGACCCGCAACTGCACCCGCAACCGGACTCGCTCCCTGCCCCGCAGCCACACCCGCAATTCGACCGGGCATCGGCCACGCGATAGCACGTGTGATGACGCCCGCCGCTGGTCACGCAGTCGCGCCTGTAGCCCGACCCGCTCATCCACCCGCAACTCGACCCGGAGTCGTACACGCAATCGGACCTGCTGCCGTGCCCGCTCCTCGACCCGCTGCCGGCCGCGTTCTTACTCCCGCTGCCGGACCCGCCGCTGGACCCCCAGTCCGACTCGCAATGGCCCCTGCAACAGCACCCGCTGCCGCCTTCGTACTAGCCCCGTCTATTCACACCGCTGCTCGACCCGTAGTCCGCCCAAGTCGTTCCCCGACCCACGGTCGTCTCGCCTAGCTGTCGGATAGCCCGTAGTACTTCGCAGAAGCGCGACGTAGGCATGCGAGAAAAGGCTGCCCGCGGCGACGCGGGCAGCCTTTGGGAAGGAGGCCGTTTGGCCTATTCGGTCAGGACCACCTTTCTGCTGATTCTCTTGGTTCCATTGACGAGCGTGCAGAAGTAGATGCCGGCGGGAAGGATGCCCGAGGGCAGCCTCGCCTCATACCGGCCCGGCGCTGCTTCGCCGTCGGTCAGTGACCGCACCATCCTGCCGCCTGCGTCGTACACGCCGACCGATACCCGACCCTGGCTCGGCACGTCGTAGCGGACTGACAAGGCACCTCGGGCGGGGTTTGGGCTGACTGAGAGCGACCACTGCAACGGCACGGTGCGGATACCCTCTGCCACTCCGCCGGCAGTGAAACGGACCACGCTGTCCGAGATGTCGTACTGCCAGCCGGGACCGTAGGCGATCACAACGATGCGGCCGGTGTCGGGTACGCTTGCCGGCACGACCCAACGATACTGAGTATCCGCAGCCGGCAATCCGTGAGCTATCGTGTCGAGGTTCCACAAGGAGTCGCGCCTCAGGAACAGCGACAGCGAGTCGCAACGCGGAGGCGAGTGCGTGACCCAGCGGATCGGCATCGTGTCCCCAGGCAGATAGGTGCCGCCGTTCGGCGATAGCAGGTCAACCGCATCAATCGCGAAGATGGATATCTTCGCGTTGCCGGCGGTTATCAGCTCGTTGTACCCATCGTTGTTGATGTCGTACACAGTGCTCACTAGCGACCGGAACCCGCCATGGTCATTGTCCCAGTGCCAGACCTCCTGCAACTGATCATCACCGACGGCCTTGTACACCTTGATGAGGTTGGGCGTGGTCCAAATGCACTCATCGACTCCATCCGCATCGATGTCTCCACACTCGCTGATACGGCCCCAGTCGGTTCCCGAGAATGAAACAGAGTCCACCAGCGTGCGGTGATAGACATCGGCACCTACCTGGTCTGCCTCCCACATGTAGAGGTACATCTTCCCACGCGGGACGTTCTCGAAGGCCACGTAGAACTCGGGCTTGCCGTCTCCGTCTATGTTATTGGTCGTGAACACGTCGGCGCCGTTAGGCTGGTAGACCGTGTCCTCGTATACCATATCATACTGGTCGTCACCCGTGCAATCCCAGACCTTCACACGGCCCGAACTGCCGAGATTGCACGTCGCGAAATTCGTACTGCCGTCCAAGTCGAAATCCCCAAAGGCGAAGCTATTACCGTACACCAAGTTGTGCCAGACCAACTCGTTTGAGTCGTTGCCGACATTCTCCCAGATGCCGGTCGCGACGACCGTGTCTGGTGTGGCGCTCATTATCTCTCCATGCCCGTCTTTGTCCAGATCCGGTGTGTAGTAAGTGGGGAAGGGTATCACGAAGTTGTTGCAGCACCGGTAGTACCACGAGAGCGAGCAGGGGTAACTAGAGCTGTCGGGGCTCTCCAACGTCATGACGATATCGTACGCGGTGTCTCGTGCCGGCGTAAACTCGAGGTTGATGCACACTACGTCGGTCAACCCATCATTGTCGATGTCACCTGCCGCGAAGGGAATGGCGTTCCCTGTGGTAATGCCAGGAGGCTCCGGGTACTCGCCGGTGTCGGCAAAGACAAGGGAGAACCAGTTCCAGCCGTGATGTTCCCAGACCTCTCGACGATATGGGTCGTCCGGGTGGATGCTGCCGGTGAGGAACACCATCTCCGGCAGCGAGTCGTGGTTGCCGTCGCAGCAGACGACTTTACCATAGGCTGCTGCGTCCGGACCGGTCGGGACCTGAGCAACTCGCCTCATGCTCGTTGCCGCGAGAACGGTCGCCCATCCGGCAACGACGAGAAACAGCAGTCTCAACATGGGAATCGGCGGGGAGGTGCGCTGCACCTCCCCGCCTCTCTGCATTTACCTTATCAGAGTCAAACGGCGGGATGATGCCTCACTGCCTGCAGCGAATCGCAGGAAGTAAATGCCCGCCGACATTCTCCGTCCACGGTCATCGGTGGCGTCCCAGCTTACGTCGTACTTGCCTCGGGAACGGTATCCATTCTCCAAGCGTCGCACAAGTCTGCCGGAAACGTCGCGGACGGTCAATTCAACAGAACCGGCCTGCCCAAGCTCGTAGCTTACTGTGGCCATTCTGCTGAACGGGCTCGGCGCACAGTTGATCAGGCGAGTACGAAGCACGCCAGTCGTACTCTGGACGCCTTCCCTGCCGTCTGGCTCCAGCTCAATCTGGAATAGCTTTAGCCGGGCAAGAGAGACATAGTCGCCCGTCACGCGGGCGACGTTCACGACAATGCGCGCGTCATCCTTGTAGCAGCGTTTGGGCACCTGCACCCAGACTGTCTCGGGTACACGCGGGTCTACTTTGGCGTGGAACCATGGTCCGGAGTCGCATCGCAGGTCGGCCTTCCATGTACCATCGCCTTCGTGATACAGAACGGCGCGGAGTCTGTATGTCCGGCGCGGGTCGAGGTATGGCAGTTCGTAGGTCAGACAGGTTGCGCTCGTATCAGCGTTCAAGGCCTCGAACTGCGCGAAACCGCCGCGTGAGAGGCAGTAGGGCGATTGCTTGGGTCTTCCCAGCTCAGCCGCGTAGAATGAAGCAGGCTCGTAGTCCTCGTGCGGACCTGGGCCAAGGCCCTTACCAAGTCGCGGGACGTAGTCGTGCCACCCGAACCCCAGCGTGCACGATGGTGACATGAAGGTCAGTTGTTCAGTCCAAACCGTATTGCATCTGAACTGCACTATGTTTGGATCCGGCCAGTAGCCGTCGACGTGCGGATAGCAGGACGGCAACGACGACTGGAAGAACGGCTGAGGCCACTCTACGAGAAACCTGCCCCAGATGTCGGTATTGCCCGATGACACCTGCTCGTGCCACACAGTGGCGAAACTGGTAGTCATCACCGGGAAGTCTGACTCCACGCCGGGCGACTGGCTCTGGTTTGTAGCGGCCATAGGCCAGTACTGCGCTGGCCAGCTCAGCCAGTGTGCCCGACGCCAGATGTCGTGCGGGTAGACGCTATCGTCATTTGGTCCGCTCCAGACACAGAATACGGAATCGCCGTAGGCCTCCATCGAGGGATTCGAGGCGGGCTCGGTGATAGGCCATGAGGGGGATGGCGACGAAATCTGGAACGGCAGCGACCAGATGCCGTACTGCCGTTGGCTGTAGAAGACGCTCTGGTCTCTTATCCAGCAGACGTTGATGGCGCTGCCGGGAATGGCCACAACCGATGCGCCGTAGCAGTCCAGCGGTCCGGCTATGTCGACAGTCTCCGCCTGAGACGCGCCGTACATCGAGAATGTGTTGAAGTATACCAAGTTGTTGAGCAAAGTATCGCCGAAACTGACCGGGTATACTACGTAGGCTTCCGGCCCCGGCGGGCCCACAAACGGGCATGCGGCCAGCGAAGGTGCGCCCGCGAGGGTGTCGACTCTGCCTTGGAAAACCACGGCCTGGTCCCAGGTCCCCGGCGCGACACGTATCGCGCGTTCGATGCTGCCATCGGGAGTCAGATAGGCCACCCAGGGAATATTCTGCGGCGGATTGCCGACGACGATATTCAGAACCATGGCTGGGGACGTACCTTCTCCTATGGGCTCAAGTACGGGCCACGTTGCGCCATCGTCCGTGGACTGAGTGTAGAAGACGGTGTCGTTCCCAGTGTAGACGACGTGCAGATAGCCGGTGTTGGGGTCACGCGCGAGCTTGCGGCCCCAGTCCGGATAAGTCATTTGCGGGCCGTTGCCGCCGGCATAAGACGTCCCGAAGTATGGCAGCATGGGAGTATGTGGCTGTTGCACGCAGTGCCCTTTGCTGGCCGCTACGTGAATTATGCCCTCAGACTCAACATCCAGCGAAAACGTAACCATTCCACTGGCATCTGTCGTACCCACGACGTAGAAGTCATCGTTGCACACGCATACCTGTGCGCCCTCGACCATGTCGTTGCCAATCTCGACGGAGACCGTGAAGGGCCGAGCATCGCCCGTCGGTATCCACGACGGATAGGTCACAACAGCAGGCTGAGGGTTTCCACCGGACCAGATTTGCATCGCCGGGTTCCCGAGCCACATGGAGCTGTAGATGTTCATGCAGTAGTATGGGTACCACTGGTCGAACTGCCACTTTGACGCGATGTCTGCATCCATGAGCATCTTTATGCCGCCCAAGTCAAATACAGGTGCCCCGTAGTTCCGCACAAGGCCATGCACCGTGTCGATGTCGCCTATAGCTCTGACCGCAAGGGAGCATGCGACTGCGTTGGGATCTCCCCAGACTTCGCCAGTGTGGCCGAAGCTCGCAACCGCGCCATAGCCGCTGCCGTTCTGGTCGGGCCATTTCCGCATCCACTGTTCAGACAAGCAGGTTTGCAGAGACAAGCTGCAGCACTTGCAGGCAATGTTGAACACGACGGGCGTGCGTAGGTTGTTGAGGTGTTTGACACTGTCCGTCGTCCAACTCACGTTGTCGCAGCTCCAGGTGTCCCAACTAGCGGGCGAGCCAATGCCGAGGTAAATCAGGACACCGGTTCCGTTGTTGACGGAATCTCTTATCTTTCCGTTATCGTCCCGGATACCCATGATCGTATCACGCACGCCATCGGGCGGGCTGAACGGGTAGAAAGACAGGGGCATGGTGGCCATTCCTCTGATAGTATCTGATAGGTTCTTGTTGGCTACCAATGTGATCTTCTTGAGCCACCCATCCAATGTGTCCATCCTCCCAAGCATGTAGTCCTTTATCTTCAAAATCTGGTTGGAGAGGTCCTGGTCGGGGTCCTGCGATCCCACGTCGGGAGACAGGCGCGCAATCCCCACCTCGGGGTAATCATCACACAAACTTGGATTGCCGTCGGTCAGGTCTGAATACCAGTAGTCGCTATACGGAACAGTGTCGTTTTGGATGTCGCCCCATTCGGGCCTGTCTAGGTTCTCCCTTGGCGGAACCTCGCTGCATTCCCCAACCAGTAGCACCCAACGCAGGACCGAACCCTGCCCGACGTACCGGTTGAGGATCGCGGTCTTGATGGCTGTGGTATCAGCGGCCACGCCGCCCGACACGCCCACGGTGATGATGTCGGCGCTGTCTCCGAGCAAGTTCATCGTGTCGCGAAGGCCTAGCAGTTCTGGGTTATCTGCGTACGGATAGTAGCAGAGTATCAAACACTTTGTGCCGGGCGGCTCGATTGAGGAGGTCGCAAATCTGAGATTGTCGTAGTTCTGGATCAGACGCCGGTACATAGGCTGCATCCAGCTAGCGACCCTCCTCGGATAACTTCCGCCGCTGAAATTGGCTCGGAACGTGATGCGAGTCGTGACGATGACTTCGTGCTGAGCGGGACGAACCACGACCGGATAGACATGAACGTTGACCACGTCCAGGTCGCGCCAAGTGGCAAGCAAGGGACTGCTCAGCCTGCTGGACGGATACTCGGCGTCACTTGCG
>CAZVCQ010000143.1:0-7239 GCA_964626085.1 uncultured bacterium | reverse complement strand
CCGTCGGGCGCGAAATCCAGTCGATCCTGTGACTCAATGTCGGGTTTAGGGAACTTGAGCAAAGGAGGAAAACCATGCTCAAGTCTGCAATAATCAGTATGATGCTCCTAGCGGCAACGGCCATGGGCTGGGAGCCCTTAACCGATGTCCCTCACAAAGCCGACGTCGACTACGGAACTCAGCTCATCTGGGGAGACACCCTGCTCTGGGGAATCTTCCCCACAGAGGGAGAGAACACGACCTTTCTGGGCAGCTTCAACCCCAACGTGGACCCCGAAGAAGAGGAGCCGTGGGATACGGTGAGGATATCGGGCGTGCCGCTCGACCGCGACGGGATTGCCTTCCAGTGGGTCGAACGACCGGTCGTCTGGGCCATGGGGAAGGACGCGAACGACGTATCGAGGCTCTACCGATACGACGTGAGGACTGGTACTACCACTCCAGAAATCCTCAACTACTTCACGCTGGACATTGGGGCATGCATTGCCTACATGCCGAACGAAGGCTACAATCCGTACAGCTACCCCATTCCCGGCTGGTTGTTCTTTCTGCCTGGCGGCGGCAAGACCTTCTGGCGACATTGGATTCAGGCCGACTCCATGCCTGACCCCCAAGTCTACGGATACGAGTACCCTGGGGACGGGGTTACTATTGCCGACCCAACACCTACGTTCCGGTGGACTCCGTCCGAATCCGAACAATACCGACTACAGGTCTCAACCAACCTGAATTTCACGAGCAACGTGATAGACACGGTCGTCTCCACCACGGAATGCCAGTCATCCGTCGAACTGGACAGTGGTACCCACTACTGGCGCGTGGGCACATGGATCGAGGGCAGCGGTGGTGGATACTGGGACTACGCGTCGATCGGGTGCCGCTGCATCTACCGCCATTTCGGCTGGGATTCGCTTCCAGACCTCGACGTCAATGCCCGCAGCGGTGCCAAGCTCGCGTTCTGTGACGCAGGCGCCTTCGGCTACGAGGCCATTGTCGCGATCTATGGCTTCTCGGAGAAGTGCTTCTCCGCGTACTGCGTCGGGGGTGGCTACTGGACCAACTTGGCCGGCGTGTCTGATACCGTGCAGCCTGGCGCTTCGCTTACGACCAACGCGGCGGTTGGAGGAGACTATCGGATCTACGCAGCCTTCGATGACGATGCGGAGGGCGAATGTCCACACCGCCACCGGGTCGACGAAGAAGATTGGGACGTAATCAACGACGACGACCCCGACTCCACCTACGACACTCACTTTCCGGACGATCTCGAACCTGGTTCTTCGATGGCGCTCGGGGCGAACGACATGATGTATCTCACGACGGGCCATGCACATAAGTTCTATGGGGTCAGTGTGTCCCGTTTCCCCGGGGGACAGCAGGCCCGGGTCGTGCAGGGCGGGAGAGCGAGGGCGCAAGTCATCACGGTCCGCGACGGAGTAGAGGTCCAGTATCAGTTGCCGGCCGCTGCGCACGTGCGGGCGAGCCTGCACGACGCGCTGGGCCGGCGGGTCGGTACGCTCGACGCCGGAAAGCAGAGTGCCGGCATGCATCGGCTGGTCTGGAGTGGTAACCAGGAAGGCCGCAAGCTGAGCGCCGGAGCTTACTTCGTGCTCCTTGACATGGGCAAGGAGACAGCTAGGCTCAAGGCAGTGGTAGAGTAGACTCGCGGTCCGGAGGGGTGGCGAGTGCCACCCCTCCGAGGCTTGGAGGAATTGTGAAAAAGCTGTTGCTCGCACTCGTCCCGTTGACCGTGTTCGCTCAGTTCGAGATAGACACCATCGTCCGATTGCCGGTGCCGCTGCGCAAAGGGTCTTACCTCCAAGATCTCAACAAGCTCTACCTTGGCAGCTATGCCAAAGACCAGTATCTCGTGCTCGACTGCTCGACGTATCAGCTCAAGACGCAGATTCCGGTCGAAGGAGCGGGCTTCTACCACTACTCGTACAATTGGCGCCGGCAGAAGCTTTACGTCACGTTCGTATCGCCGGAAAGCACGCTCGTGATTGACGCGGCCGGGGATTCTGTTCTCAGGTGGCTTGGTGTCTATCGAGAATCCCGCAACGACGTCTATCTGAGCGACCTTGACGTCCGGTTCAAGCCCGCGGTGGATACGTTGTATGAATACGAGTGCGATGCCGATACGATAATCCGCCGCTGGCCGATACACAGCACCTACGTCTCTTGGGATTCGGTTCATCACAAGCTCTACGTCGGGCAAGGGTCGTATGCGAAGCTCTATGTCTACGACTACCTGGCCGATTCATGTCTCAAGGTCATCGATGTCGGCGCGATCAACACTCGGATGCCTGACGCCTGCGTGTTCGACTATAGTCATCACCGGGCGTATGTCTCCCACTGGCATCTTGACTACGTGGAACAGGAAGTCGGCATCGTTGATACCGAGCGTGACACGTTGATTCGGGTGCTCCCGGTGAACGCGGAGTACGGCGTGTTCGACCATGTCGTGGTGAACGAGCGCGATGGAAAGGCGTACATTGCCGCTAGGCGGGACACGATGTGGGTAGTCGACTGCGCCACCGACTCGGTGTTGAGGAAGTTCGAGTGCGGGGAAGGCGGAGAGATGGGCTTGTGCATTCGCTGGGTACCGTGGAGTAATCGTATCTATCTGATCTACTATCTCTGGGGCGATCGCAAGCTGGCCATCATTGACTGCAACACCGACTCGGTCATTCTGAGCGGAGTGAGCCTGGATGCGTGTAAGGACATCCAACTGGACCCTGTCCGCCGGCGCATTTTCCTCATCGGAACACCAGACACCAACTGCGTTAGCGTACTGCGCGACACCGGGTACGCAGCGGTTGAGACGCCGAAGATCGACGATGTACCTGTCACTTCTGGGCTGCAAGCGCGAATGGTCTCGGGCGGATGGGAGATTCAGTACACCTTGGCATCACCTGGGGCTGTAGAGCTATCCGTCTACGACCAGTTAGGGCGTGAGGTCAGACAGCTCGCTGCCGAGGACCGGTCCGCGGGCCGGCACTTGCTCTCGTGGGACTGTCGCGATAGCAGCGGCAACCACGTCCCCGCCGGCGTCTACTTCATCCAACTCCGCACGCCCGCGGCCAAGGAGGAACAGAAGGTCGTGGTGACGAGGTAGGGAACCAAGAAGACAGTAGACAGTAGACGGTAGACAGGCAGGGGCGGCCTTCGGGCCGCCCCCGAGTTCCAGGTGTAAGAACGAAGGACCTACGGCTTGGGTATGTCGATGTCGAAGACGTCCTTACGAATCTTGGCCAGGACTTTCGGGTCGCAGCCGCGGGCTGCCCACCTGTCCAAGAGCACCTGGGCTGCCATCGCAAAGCTCTCGCCCGAGATGTGCTGCTGCCGGCTCAGCTTGTAGCGCTGCCGGCCGAAGTTGAGATAGGGCACGTATTGTGACGTCGAGACCCCGTAGGCGTTGATGACTTCTTTGACCTTGGTCTCCATAGCAGAAAGGTCGTTCATCGCCATCTCGTACCGTACGGCCATGTCGTCGCGAAGGTCGTTCAAGGTCTCATTCACGCGTTTGAGGTTGTACTTCGCCTTCCATCGTGCTGCGCTCTTCACCGGGTCAGCCATCGTGTTCCTCCATTCGTTCTGCCTGTCTCACACCTTCGCGCGCCTGAGCCAGAATCCTGAACCGCTAGGAGCCTGTCGGAGAACCCGAATACGCCAGAACGGAAAGGTGGTTTCTGCGTCTAATTGATATGGGCGCACAACGTTTCCGAGAATACAATCCTAATCAGGACTTCCTGCTGCCGCCGTCACTGCGGGAATGGCTACCGTCGGATCATTTGGCCAACTTCATCAGCGATGTGGTCGATACGCTGGACTTGTCCGAGATCACCAACGTCTACGACAACTCGCAGGGTGGTCAGGCTCCGTTTCATCCGGTGCTGATGACCAAGCTGCTGCTCTACGCCTATTGTATCGGTGTCCCCAGTTCCCGCCGGATCGAGAAGAGCACCTACGAGGTAATTCCCTTCCGGGTGCTCAGCGCCAACCAATACCCGGATCACGACACGATAGCGGAGTTCCGTAAGCGTCATCTGGTAGCCTTGAGCCGGATCTTCCTGCAAGTCCTCCTGCTATGCCAGAAGGCCGGGTTGGTGAAGCTGGGTCATGTCGCTTTGGATGGGACCAAGGTCAAGGCCAATGCCTCCAAGCATAAGGCGATGAGCTACGAGCATATGCAGAAGAAGACGGACGAACTTGCGGCCGAGATTGCGCGCTTGCTGGCCGAGGCGGAAGCTACGGATACGGTGGAAGACACCCGCTATGGCAAAGGCAAGCGGGGCGACGAGCTGCCGGAGGAGCTGCGGTATCGGGAGCGACGGCTCAAGAAGATTCAGGAAGCGAAACAGGCTTTGGAAGAAGCGGCGCGGCAGGAAGCGCAGGCTGCGCGGCCAGCAGCGGACAAGGCGGAGGTCGGGACCGACGTGCGAGTGAAGCCCAAAGCACAACGTAATTTCACCGATCCTGATTCCCGGATCATGAGGGATGGTGCGACCAAGGCGTTCGAGCAGGCCTTCAATGGCCAGGTGGCGGTGGATTCAGCGAATCAGATTATCGTTGCCGCCGGGGTAACACAGGAGTGTAACGACAAGCAGCAAGTGGAGTCGATGGTTGAGCGGATGAAGGCGAATCTGGGCGGTGCGTGCCCGAAACGGATGACGTTGGATAACGGCTATTACAGCGATGATAACGTGGGGTTTCTAAGGCGAGCGGGGATTGATGCCTACATTGCGACGGGGCGTCGGAAACATGGTGAAGCGCCGCCGCCGGCGCCGCGGGGTCGGATACCGAAAGGCTTGACGGAGAAGGAGCGGATGACACGCAAGCTACGCACGGTCAAGGGGCGGTGCACCTATGCGAAGCGCAAGGAGATTGCCGAGCCGGTGATCGGCCAGATCAAAGAGGCGCGTGGTTTCCGGCGATTCCTGCTGCGGGGGCTTGAGAAAGTGGATGCGGAGTGGCTGATAATCTGTCTTACCCACAATCTGCTGAAGCTATTCCGGTGGTCCTGGCAGCCGGCGCTTGCCGGATAGGTCCGGCCGGCTTCTCGCCCCGTCGTCCAAGACCGATTGGGATACGTAACCGAGGGCCGGATGCAAGTTGTCAGACCCGGATAGCCAAGTCAAGCATGAAGCCGACATTAACTAAGCCCGGTTCTCCGACAAACTCCTAGGTGCTTAGAGGCCGGACGCCAATCGCCGTTCGTCAGGCACAATCCGCCGGTAGTCCAGACTACTCATTCTGGGCCGCACGCCACGGCATGTCAAACACGGAGGCGTGATTGTGTAAAGTAGCAATAATAGGAATGATACGTTGGTTCAACCACTGCGGAAGCCAGCACCTGGGGGACCACTCCCTAGATGACCCCCCAGATGACCCTTTAGATAAACACTCCAGTGAGCCGCCGATTGACCTTACCGGTTGATCGATAAGTGACCTGCCGACTGATGTATGGACTCAGGTGCCGACTGACATGCCGGCTGAGGTGAGGACTGAGTCGACGTCTGAATTGCCGGTTGAGTCGGCGGTTGAGTCTGCAGGTGACTTATGGAATGAACTGCTGATTGACTTGCTGGTCTAGTTGCCGGGTGAACTGCCGGGTGACCTGCCAGATGGAATGTCGAATGCAGATGCGGTCTTCGTTTGGCACGGTGTTCGGCGACGCTTGAGCCGTTGCGATCGGTGGAGCTTCGGGACGATGTAGCGAACGCGGCCGAGAGCGGCTAGCGTTTGGCCGGGCGGTTGCCGAGGGTGTAGAGCTTCTTGGAGCCGCGGCGCTTGATGGCGTTGCGGGCGTCGAGTGTCAGTCGACTGTGTCTGGAGATGAAGCCCCAGGCGAAGCAGTTGTGGTCGACGTCCACGCTACGGTCGCGGAACCGGCGCGGGCGATAATTCGAGCTTCAATCGGAATTCGGACTTCGTCATTTGTCTGTTACCAGGCCGTCCGGTCGAGCGTGCGGTATTGCACCGCCTCGGTGATGTGCGACGGCTGGATGCTCTCTTTGTCTTCCAGGTCGGCAATGGTCCTTGCGACTTTGAGCACGCGATGGTAGGCGCGGGCGGAAAGCCCGAGCCGGTCGATCGCGGCGCGCAGGATTTCATCGCTCTGCGTCGACACCGGGCAGAACTTGCGGATGAGCTGCGGTCCCATCTGGGCATTGCAGTAGACAGGGTGGCGCGAACCGGTCGCGGCAAACCGGGCGAGCTGAGTCCGGCGTGCCCGGGCGACCCGTTCGGCGACCGCGTTCGAACTCTCGCCGGCCCGTTTGGTCGAGATGTCGTCGTACTTCAGGGCCGGGACCTCGATGTGGATGTCGATTCGGTCGAGCAGGGGGCCGGAAATCTTGCTCCGATAGTTGCGGATCTTCTGCGGCGAGCAAGCGCAGGCGTGGCGCGGGTCGCCGGCAAATCCGCACGGGCACGGGTTCATGGCGCAGACGAGCATGAACCGGGCCGGGAAGGTGAAGGTCGAGCGGGCGCGGCCGATTGTGACTTCACCGTCCTCGAGCGGCTGGCGCAGGGCTTCGAGTACGTCGCGCCGGAACTCGGGCAGCTCGTCGAGGAAGAGGACGCCGTTGTGGGCGAGCGACGCTTCGCCGGGCCGGGGTACGGTACCGCCGCCGACGGCACCGGACTCCGAGATGTTGTGGTGCGGGGAGCGGAACGGCCGGTTCGCGACCAGCGGCCGGTCCGGGGAGAGCGCGCCGACCACGCTGTGGATCCGCGTCGCTTCCAGCGCCTCGGCCAGGGTCATCGGCGGCAGGATGGTCGGCAGCCTGCGTGCGAGCATCGTCTTGCCCGAGCCGGGCGGACCGATCATCAAGGCGTTGTGGCCGCCGGCCGCGGCAATCTCGAGCGCGCGCTTGGCGTGCTCGTGGCCGTGGACTTCGGACAGGTCAACCGGTTGCGCGGCCCGGGCGAAGAGCGTGGCGACGTCGGTGCGGGTCGGCTCGATGACGGCCAGACCATTGACGAAGTTCGCTGCTTCGATAAGCGAGGTGACGGCGTAGACCTCCAGGCCCTCGACCATCCCGGCTTCGGTCGCGTTCTGGGTCGGCACAAGGAGCCCGCGCAGGCCCGCGAGCTTGGCGGCGACCGCCATCGAGACCGCCCCTTTGATGGGGCGAACCGAGCCGTCGAGAGAGAGTTCGCCCAGGAAGGCAAGGTCGCGGAGCGCTCCCGGTTGGATGGTCCCGCCGGCAGCGAGGATGCCGACCGCCATCG
>CAZVCQ010000142.1:0-7249 GCA_964626085.1 uncultured bacterium | reverse complement strand
CGATGATGCCGAGGATGAAGTCGTTGCCCGCGGCCAGCGGGTCGCCGCCGGTCACGAGCACCTCGGTGAGTAGGCGATGCCGGCTAAACCACTTGATTGCCGCATCGATACTCTCCCGGGTCGCGGCCGCGCCCGCCGCCATCGGTTCGTCTATCTCCCAGTTGCGCTGGCAGTACACGCAGACCTGCGGGCAAGCGTTGAACGGCTTCAGTATCGCGATCTTGGGGTAGCGCCGCGTGACCAGGTCAATCGGCGACGTGTCGTGCTCCTGCATGAAGTCCAGCGAGTGCAGCCCCTGCTCCCGGTTGGCCTGCATCGCCTCCACGTATCCGAGCGGGGGAATCACTTGCGCCCGAACCGCGTGGTCGAGCATCCGGCTGGCGTTGTAGTCCATCAGCGACGCGTAGTGGGGCGTGATCCCAAACGGCAGGCGCGCAGCAACGGCGCGGTCGATTGCCTCTTGTTCGTCGGGAGAAAGTCTCACCATCCGGCCGAGGGTCCCGGAGTCGCGGATAACGTGACCCAGATGCCAGTGGTAGTCGGACCAGTCGCGGCTCCGGCCACCCGTCGCCTCGAGAATCCGGCGGCGGTTGGCCTTACGGCGCGCGGCCACGTCCGGGTCCAGCCCGGTCGGGAAACCCCGGATACGCTCGTCCACGAACTCGGCGAGGCGGTCCAGACCCCTGGACCGCGCTCTCGCGGCGGCGCGCCCGGACAGGCTCCTCGGCACCTTCGCAACCGGTTCCGGGTAGAGCTTGCTCTGACCGCGCACGGCACGAAACAAGTGCCGAAATTCTTCGGTGAACCCCGGGGCCAGCTCGTCCCTTGGATCCATCCCGCGCGCGGCGTCGTGCAGATGCCGGAGGGCGCTGCACCCCGCCACATCTTCGTTGCGTACGGAAATCACCTGCTTCATGACGCCCACGCAGTCAAGCACGGTAGCGAACTCGAGTGCATGTGTGTCGAAATCATGGTTGAGGAAGACCAGCTGCCGCTGGTTCAGGTAGTCAAAGACCCGCTTGCGAGCGCTCCCCAGGGTCGGCGCCTCACTCAGTATGGCGTGCAGTTCGGGATTCTCTCGCCAGACGTCATCGAATCGCGGTGTCATAGGGCCTCCTGCCGGCGGCGGGCCAGTGCTGCCATGTCGTCCACTGAGTCACAATCTGCAAGCGTGACTCTGTCCGTGACCGACGAGCCGCGTGTCGAATGCACGTCCATGCTGGTTGCATACTCCTCGTCTGGGCGGGAACAAGGACGGTGGCCTTCTCGGCTCCCGCCGCGATGTCGCTTTCCGTCCACGTCAGGATGGTATCCGATTATCGCACGCTGGTCAAGAATGGGAAGACGGCCGCGGCCCGGTCCCTGCTGTCCGCGAGTCCCCCCCCCGAATCCGACATTGAACCACCAAGACACGAAGAGCACCAAGCATACACCGGACACTTCCGTCCGGACCCTCTTTGTGTCTTTGTGCCTTTGTGGTGCACTCCTATCTCGGTTCTAGGACGGCTCAACCGTGTTGACACGCGCATCCTCCCAGCTAGAATCGAAACAGTGACATCGACAAACTCAGAGGGAGAAATCAACCAGTGATATACACCGTCACGCTCAACCCGGCTCTGGACCGAACGCTCTATGTGGAATCGCTGGTACCGGGACAGTCGACCCGCATCAAACACGAGGCGCGTTACGCCGGAGGCAAGGGCATCGACGTGTCGCGGGCCCTCCGCGAAATGGGCAGCGACAACGTCGCGCTCGGGCTCGTCGGCGGCTTCGACGGCAAGGAACTGGAGGGACGGCTGCTGCTCGCCGGCGTCGCCTGCCGGTTCACCCGCATCGCCAACGAAACCCGCACCAACATCATCATCCAGGACGAACCGAGCGGCGTTGAGACCGCGCTGCTGGCCCGTGGCCCCGAGGTGCAGCCCTCCGAGTTGATGGACTTCCTCGACGTCCTGGAGAAGCTCCCGGACATGAGTTTTCTCATCATCTCCGGCTCACTGCCGCCCGGGCTCACGCCCGAAGTCTATGGCCGCATGATCGCCATCGGCCGGGGACGGGGCTCGCGGGTGGTGCTCGACACCACGGGCGACGCGCTGCGCCAGGGCATCCGCGCCCGGCCGGCAGTAGTCAAGCCCAACCGCTTCGAGCTCGCCGAACTCGCCGGCAAGGAACTCGCCGACGTTCAGGCCATCTCCGATTACTGCACGGGCCTCCTGGACTGGGTCGAAACCGTGCTTGTATCGATGGGCGCAGACGGGATTGTGATGGTGACCCGGGGTCGGGTTCTTCACGCCAGGCCGCCAAAGGTAGCAGTAAAGAGCACGGTCGGTGCCGGCGACTGCGCGGTTGCCGGATTCGTGCACGGGCTGGCAGCCGGAGAGCCCGCCGCCGATGCGTTGAGGCGGGCGGTCGCCGCCGGCTCGGCCGCGACCTTGAACCCCGGCACCGGCCTCTGCCGCTGTGCGGATATTGATACCATCCTGCCCGAGGTGACGATCGTGGAGGTCAAACAGTGAGCCTGGTTCCCGGCAAGGAATTGCTCGTCGCTGCCGGCGCACGAGGCCGGGCGGTTGGCGCATTCAACTTCAGCAACCTGGAATTCCTGCAGGCGATAGTAGCGGCGGCAGATGCCCGGCAGACGTCGGTCTTCCTCGCCACCAGCGAGAGTGCTATCGGCTACGCGGGTATTGAGTACATCGTCGCGATGGCCCGGGCCGCGGCCGCGACGACGAAGGTCCCGCTTTGTCTCCACCTTGACCACGGTCGCGACCTCGCGCTTATCGAGGGCTGTATCAAGGCCGGCTACACGTCGGTGATGATCGACGCCTCGTCCCTTCCGTTCGATGAGAACCTCCGGCAGACCCGCGCGGTCGTGGAGATGGCCCGCCCGGCCGGCGTTTCGGTCGAGGCCGAGCTGGGACGCCTGGTCGGCCGCGAGGACGGCGTCGTTGTCGCAGAACGGGAGGCGATGTTGGTCGACCCTACCGAAGCCGCGCGGTTCGCTACCGAGACCGGAGTCGACTCGCTGGCACCGGCCATCGGAACCGCGCACGGCGCCTTCAAGTTCAAGGGCGAACCGAAGCTGGACTTCGACCGCCTGGAGCGAGTGAAACAGGCCACCGGCGGGCTGCCGCTCGTGCTGCATGGGGCTTCGTCAGTCCCACAGGACCTGGTTGAGAAGTGCACCCGCTACGGCATGGACGTGAAGGGAGCGCGCGGCGTGCCCGAACCGGACCTGGCGCGGGCCATCAAGTTGGGGGTCAACAAGGTCAACGTCGATACGGACCTCCGTCTGGCATTTGCCGCCGAGGTGAGGCACGCCTTCAACGAACAGCCAAAGGACTTCGACCCGCGGCACTACCTGGGCCGCGCCCGGGACGCGGTCAGGGAGCTGGTCGAGCAGAAGATCGACCTCTTCGGGTTGGCCGGTTAGCGAAGAACCACTCCGGTAGGGGCCTGCTTCTGCTCCGGGACTCGCCGATTCCTTGACACACTTGTGAACAGCTGGTATTGTTACATAGGCTGGACCGCCACGGGGTTGTATCCCAAGTGCGTGTCCATACCGCCCCATCCTTGTGGCGCTGTCGCATGCAGCGCCGAGAGCAGGGGCAAGCAGGTAGTGAACATTGTCGACCCCATAGGAGGTTCTTGATGCGTATTTGCAGGTTCTTGGCAGTCCTCTCGCTGCTCGCCACCGTGGCTTCCGCCGGCAGCGTTAACCCGGCCTGGATCAAACATTATTCCGGCCCGACCCAGTCCCAATACAACGAGGCGGCAGACAGCTACCTTGACACCTTGACCGGCAGCCTCTATGTCGTCGGGGCCGGCGAGCTGACCGCCAATCCCGGCGGCACTGACCTGGTTGTGATGAAATACCGGCCGGACGGAACTCGAGCCTGGATCAACGGGTTCAGCGGCACCGGCTCCAGCTCCGATGACATCGCCCAGTCGATCGCGGTCGACTCGGCCGGCAACGTCTACATTGCGGGCATTGCCGACAATGAGGACTTCGATGATGCAGCCTGGGCGAAGTACGATTCCAACGGCGTCGAGCTCTGGCACAAGAGCTCGGGCTGGAGCGGAAACGACGAGGCCTTCGGCATCGCCATCGGCAACGCCGGCGACGTCTACATCTGCGGGTCTGATTCCGGGTACGGCGATCTGACCGGGTACATGGTAGCGCGCATCGACCCGTCCGATGGCGACACGCTCTGGAAGCGCAGCTACGTGCTCGACACGACCGCGTTCGCCCGCGGGAAGCAGGGACAAGACCTGCACCCTGACTACTTCGACGACTACGAACTCTACGACAACGTCGCGGTCGCGATTGCGCGTTCGCCGGACAGCGGCGTGGTGACCACGGGTCACGGACTGGATTTCAACCGGGAGCGCGAATGGTGGACCATGAGATTCGACACGGCCGGCACCCGGACCTGGGCCGCGACTTACCACAATCCCAACACGTCCGAAGACGACGACGACGTCGCCTTCGATCTGGCGGTTGCGAACAACGGTGATGTCTACGTTGTTGGGTTCGACTACTATGAGAGGACCAACTCGCAGGAATACAACTACGCCGTCGTCCGCTACAACTCGTCCGGTGGCCTGCTCAACTGGCGCAGCATTGACGTTGCGTCCGAGCACGGAGAAGACTACGCGTTCTCGGTCGTGCTCGACGACTCGTCCCCGCAGAATGTCTACGTCACCGGCACCCTTGCCTACCCGTGGCCCTTGAACGAACAAATCGCAACCATGAAGTTCAACAACACGCTCACGTCGCGCTGGAGCCCGCCCGCCACGTACGGCTTGACTGCCGACGACCGCGGGTACTCAGTCTTCTACGACAAGGGCCGCGTCTATGTCGCCGGCCTGAGCGACACCAACCTGGTCGTTCTCGGCTACACCGCGTCCAACGCCAACCCGAAAGATACCCTCTGGACCTATCGCTTCGACGGCAGCGACCACATGCTCGACTTCGGCACCACCATTTGCGCGTCCGACTCTGACCACGTCTTCGTCTCCGGTGAAGTCAGGCACGCCGGCACGCCGCGATGGGCCAGCCTTTACACCGCGCGGCTCCGCTACGGCCGCCCCGATATGGCCGTGACCTCCATCGTCGCTCCGCAGGGCACCTATGACCACTACGACACCGTCATCCCGCGGGCCACGGTCACAAACAACGGCGAAGTGATTCCGATGATTAACGCCTTCATGTACATCGGCCTGCCCTACGGCGACACGGTTCAGGTCTACGATGGCCCGGCGCCGGGCCAATCGGCGGTGGTCGGATTCAAACCGTGGGCTGCACACCCGACCGGGCTCGTCACGGTCCGCTGCAGCCTCGAAGTCGAAGGCGACACGAACCCGAGCAACGACTTCTTCTCCGACACGGTTCAGGTTCTGCCGATTGACGTGGGCTGCCGGCTCATTCTCTCGCCGGTTGGGACGATAGACTCGGGCAGCACAACCATGCCGGTCGCCCGCTTCAGGAACTTCGGAACGTCAACGCAGACGTTCCCGGTCTGGTTCCGAATCGAGACAACGGACAGCGTGGCGACCGGTCTGCTGCAGCACAGGACAGCCGGCCCATCCCTGCAGGTCTATGAGGATTCCGCCACCATTACCCTAGCTCCTCAGGAGAGCACGGAGGTCTCTTTCGACAACTGGCTGGCTTCACCGCCCGACACCTACAGCATGAAGGCATTCACCGCGCTCTATGGCGACGGCAATCAGTCCAACGACACGGCCCGCGCGCAGCTCATCGTGGGACCGGGACCGGGTATCGAAGGTCCCGGGAACCTCTCCGGCGTACCGCGTGAGTACTCCCTGGGTTCGCCAAGACCCAACCCCTTCGTCGGCAGGATGCTCGTGCCGTTCGCGCTGCCGGCTCGGTCGCGGGTCTCACTCCAGGTCTTTGACGCCGTCGGCGCGCTCGTCCGTACTCTGACAGTGGCCGAAATGCCGGCTGGATTCCATCACGCTCTCTGGGACGGAACCGATGAACGCGGCCTGCGGGTCAAGCCCGGAACGTACTTCTGCCGCCTGGAGGCCCCGGCCTACTCCCGCATCGCGAAACTCATCCTGTCCGACTAACCAATCCCCTGAATCCCGGGCGGCCTGACTAACCTCACGCCGCCCGCTGCTTTCCAGCTGAAGTTCACCAAGGCCGCCCAACTCCTTCAGACGTAGATTCCCGCCACCTGCTGCTTTATACGGCAGCTACAGCCGCATAGCGTCGCAGACAGGCGACAGATTGTCGCACCTGTAGTCGAGGTACAGTGTTTAAATTATTATCTATTAACATCTTAAGACAGCATTTCCGATGCGACAAACATGGCACGCGAAATGCAATGATGGTTGCCATGGAATCTACCCATGATCAGCTGAGCCCATTCTCCATGTCTCTTCAGGATAGCAGCCCGACGAAGCCCGAATTGTGGAGATGGACTCCGCGGCGAATCGGCCCGCGGTTCGACTGGCTTGACCACGACCACATCATGATAGTCGACGGCCCCCTCTCAGAACGCCAGTTCGAAGTGACCACTGACATAAGTGTAGATTCCGCAGTGGTCCGGCTGCGCGAGGACGGCAATTTCGCCGGCCTGGTCCGTATCGAACGCAGCCCTTCCGGTAAAGGTATCATTCTCTCGAACGCGGCGGTTGGCCTGCGCTTCCGACGTGGAGGCCTGGCAGCGATAATGACGTGGTGTGCGTTCCGTGAGCTATTGACCAAACAAGAGTCGGCGACGTTCCGTATTCGAATCGCTCGCTCGGTCAAGCCACGCTCAACAAGCACCGAGGTGCGGAGCATCGGGGTGGGCGTCATCGCTGCCAGGCTAGGTTTCCGGCCTGAGCTATCGATTGAGAGGCTCGTACACGAAGCCAACATTGTCGGCGTCGCGGTCCTGCCCGGCGGCACGGACAGTCCGCCGGCCATCAAAATCACGCTCAAGAGCTACCCATTCACGTTGCTCGCAGTTGCGCTGAGCCCGGATACGATGAGACCGCTGACTGACTCCAACCAGTACCTGCGGCTCGGCCGCGACGGCCGTCAAATCCGGAACTGGCTGCAACAGGGACTGCTGCTCGTCGGCGAGGACTACTGCCTCGGCCAGTCGGGGATCGAGCGGTTCGTGAACGCCATGGCGACGGACGCAGAAGAGGCCGCCGAGTTCCGAAGCAAGATACAGCCGCTCTAGGAGGCCGGCCGGAAACCGGTAGTCTGGGACGCACGGCCACGAACTGACGC
>CAZVCQ010000141.1:0-7380 GCA_964626085.1 uncultured bacterium | reverse complement strand
CGTGGCCTGCAGATCCGGAGTCTGCCGCTCTATCCATCTGAGCTACGGGCGCGTGGCCAGACTTTAGCCGAGAGGTGGGAACTAGTCAAGCGGTGAACCCGAAGCCCGACATGACCGCCACGAAGGCACGAAATCACGAAAAGGAGCTCGGTCCTCTCCGGCCCGTCACGGGTCTTTCTCCGTTTCTTCCGCTTCGTGTTTTCGTGGCTCTCTATCTCGGAATCCGCGGTGAACCTTGACCTTGTCCGGTGTCCGCGGGTAGCATCTGACCGTGAATGACGGTCAGGCCCGCCTGTTGCCGCTCCGCCTCGGGATCGTGAATGCGTTCCTGCTCAGGGGAAGAGAGAAGCATGTCTTGGTCGACACCGGCACTGCGGGCAAGTTGTCCGCCATCAGCGGCCATCTGGAGCGATGCGGGGTCAGCCTGACAGACATCGGCCTGATTCTTGTCACCCACGCCCACCCCGACCATATCGGCAGCCTGGCCGATATCGTACAGGCAACGGGCGCAAAGGTCGTGGTTCATCGGCAGGAGGTAGAACACCTGCGCGGCATCGTGCCGGATATCCTCGTCGACGATGAGTTCGACCTGAACCTCTACGGATTTGCGGGCAAGGTCATCTGGACGCCCGGGCATACTCGTGGCTCGGTGTCGGTTGTGCTGGAATCGGGCGAGGCTGTTGTCGGTGACCTCGTCCTGCCGCGGTTCATGGCCTTCGGTCCGCCGGCCATCGCCTTCTGGGCCGCGAGCCGCGATGACTCGCTCGCGAGTATCAGGAGAGTCCTTGAACTGAAGCCTACAGCCATCTTCGCATCCCACGGCGGGCCCTACCGCCCCGAAACTGTGGCCGGGCTGGTTCGGTCGCGAGCGTGACGCAAGGTCAGTCGACCGGGCTCCAGTTGAACTTGCCGAAGTGACGTTGTAGAATCCGTTCACAATGGCAAACAGGGTTTCCGTCGAAGCCACCACCGAGTTCCGAGCGAAGCTGGACGAGTTGCTTGTGGCCGTGGATGAACGGCTGGCGGTCGATGCGGAGTTTCACTGCCCAGGCATCGACTGCGACCAACTGGGATTGTCCCGGCACGTCAATCGCGAGTTCGGCCGATTGCTGGTCGCGGTCTACGAATTCGGGCTGTTTGACCGGCTGACCGCCGAGGCACGCTGGTTCGTCTCGATGCTGACCCGGCACGGGTTCGGGTCGGGCTACTTCGGCCGGATGCTCGAAGCGTGGAGTGTCGCCATCATGAGCAACATCAGGCTCGCCTACGCACGCGAACTGGCCGCGCCACTCGACAACCTGCGTGGCCGCGTCGGCCTCCTGCACGAGGGCAGACAGCCCGAGCCGGCCCTGTCGGCCGAGGCGAAGGGGTTGCTCGACCTGTTGCGCACGCGCCGGCGCCGCGAGGCGGCCGAGACGGTGCTCACGCTGGCTCGGACCGGTCGTCAGGTGGAACGGGTAGTTGAGGATGTTGTGCTTCCGGCGATGAGGTACATCGGTTTCCTGTGGGAGACCGGTCGGGTTTCGGTGGCCGACGAACACGCCGCGACCGACATCTGCCGGTATGTGTTGTACCGGCTGTTCGACAGCGTCGAGGCCGGCAAGCCGGTCGGTCTGAAGGCGCTGGCCTCGTGCGCGCCGGGCGACGAGCACGAGCTCGGAGTCGAGATCGTCGGCGAATACCTGCAACTCAAGGGCTGGGAGGTCTTCGTTGTCGGCAGGTCAGCCCCGCCGGAGGACATACTGAAGGCGCTGGCCGAGTTCCATCCGCACGTCGCGTTCTTCTCGGCAACGCTGGTCGCTAATCTGCCGGCAGCGCGCGTACTGGTCGCGGAAGCGCGGAAGGCGCTGCCCGGGCTCGGGATCGTTCTGGGCGGCGCAGCCGCGGTTGCGGCGGCCGACGTCCTGACCGGACCAGGGATCGTTGTAGCCGCACACTTCGCCGAGGCGGCGACGCTGGGCGTGAAGCTGGCAGGCAGGGATGCGCAGGCATAGCGCGGTCCGGATGCTCCTGCACGACCGGTCGACTACGGCCGGCGCGGTGCTGGGCGTGGTTGCCATCGTCTTCCTCGTCGGCCAGCAACTGGCAGTGATGTTCGGGTTGCTCACTCTGATGTCCGCGCTGGTGGACAACAGCGGTGCCGACATCTGGATACTCTCACAGAACAGCAACAACACGAGCACGGCTGGCGATCTGCCCAGCCGCTATGTGGACCGGCTGGCCGGGCTCGCGGACATCGAGTGGGCCCAGCCGGTCATCTACAGCGCGGCCCAACTCAGGCTTCGGAGCGGCAAGTTCCAGTCGGTCCAGATAGTTGGCGTGACCCGGCCCGCGCTGTCGGGCGGACCGTGGCGAATGGCCCAAGGCGGCAACGACGTGCTGCTTGAATACGACGGCGTGACCGTGGACAAACTGGACCTGGTGGATCTGGGCAATCCTCAAATCGGGCAGGTGGTCGAGGTGAACGGCAAGCGCATCCGGATTGCCGGCTACACCGAAGGGTCGCGGGCGTTCGGGCCGGCAGTGGTGTTCGTCAACTCGACCAAGGCGCGGGAAATAACCGGGATCCCGGCAGACCGCTGCACCAATATCCTTGTCAAGCTCAAGCCGGGCGTCGACGTCCGGCGGGCGCAGGCGGAAATCGGCGAGCTGCTGCCGAAGACCACGGTGCTGACCGCTTCCGAACTCGCCGGCAACATCCGCGTATACAATCTCACCAACACCGGTATCGGTTCGAGCTTTGGGTTTTCGACGCTCATCGGCATTCTCGTAGGCGTGGTCATCATCACTTTGACGATGTACACCAACGTGCTGAACCGCCAGCGCGACTTCGCGGTTCTGCGCGCCTTGGGTGCGCGCCAGCGCGATGTGTTCGCAATTATCCTCTCCCAGGCGCTGACCATCGGCTGCATCGGCCTGCTCATCGGTTTCTTCCTGCTGGCCGGGTTCCTGTTCGGCGTCAAGGGCTCGCGGCTGCCGGCAAACCTGCCCCTGTGGCTGCCGCCGGCCCACGCCCTATTCACCTTCCTCTTGTGTTTCCTCGGGTCGGCGTTGGCCCTGCGCCGCGCACTGAAGATTGAGCCGGCGTCGGCATTCAGGTAGGAATGGATACCCTCATGGAAAGTCCCAAGTCAGAAGTCCAAAGTCCAAAGTCTGATGTCCAGAGTCTCGGCGCGCCCGGAACGCCCGTGCTGAGGCTGGAGGAAGTCACGCGTGATTTCTCGGATGGCCGGGTCGTGCGGCGCGTGCTCAAGGAGACGACGCTCGACATCCTGCCGGGCGAGATGACCGTGCTGGCCGGCCCATCGGGCAGCGGCAAGACCACCCTGCTGACGATAATGGGCCTGGTTCTGAAGCCGTCCGCTGGCAGAGTCTTCATCGGCGGGGAAGACGTGACCGGTTTCTCCGAGGACCGGCTGGCCAGCCTGCGCCAGCAGCGCTTCGGCTTCGTATTCCAGCAGGCGGCGCTCATCCCGGCGCTCGACGTTCTCGACAACGTGCTGGTCGGCACCGCGATACAGGGCGGACGCGTCTTGCCCCGGACCCGTGAGAAAGCTCTGGAACTGCTGACCGGGCTCGGGCTGAAGGACTACGTCTCGGCGCGACCGCAGCAACTCTCCACCGGCCAGCAGCAGAGGGCAGGCATCGCGCGGGCCCTGGTCAGCGACCCGATTCTCTTGCTCTGCGACGAGCCGACGTCGGCACTCGACGTCGAGAGCGGTCGCGTCGTACTCGATACCTTGAAGAGGCTGTCGCGCGACCCGCGGCGCGGGGTCGTGCTGGTGACCCATGACCCGCGGGTGTTCCCGTACGCCGACCGGCTGCTGAAGATGGAAGACGGCGCCATCGTGTACGATACGAGGACCGCAAACCAGACGTCTGGTCCTGAAGACGCAAAGGACACCAAGCAGACATGAGGATTCTCCGATGCACCCGCTTCGTGTCTTTGTGCCTTTGTGGAGAGTTCCTTTTTCGGTTCTGGGATTCCGCAGGAGGCAATTGAAGTGGTGAAGAAGATACGCAGCGCTCTCGTTTGGATTGTTGTCATTGTGGTCGTGTTCTTCGTCGGGTTTGCGGTCAAGCGTTCGGCGCCGGTGAATGCAGCGCCAGTGCCGCCAAAGCTGGCCGATGCGCCGGCGCGCGTGTATGGAGTGGTCGAGCCGCTGGGCGGGGCCGTGTACGTCAGTGCCCAGGTGCCGCGCTCGGTGGCGCGGATTGCCGTTCGCGAAGGCGACACGGTCAAGGCCGGCCAGCCGCTGGTCGTGCTTGAGAGTTCAGTCGAGGAGGCTCAGGTCCGCGCCGCCCTCGACCGCGCGACCGCGGCAGAGAAGGCGTACGCCATCAGCCGCGAGGCATATGGCCGCGCGGCCGGGCTCTATGCAACCAGGGGGATATCCGAGCAGGAATTCCGGCAGGCCCTGCTCAAGGCCGGGCTCGACTCGGCCAACTTCGGGGCGGCCCAGGCCGATGCCGAACTGGCGCGCGCCCAACTGGAGCAGCTGACACTCAAGTCACCGGTCGCCGGTATCGTCTACAAGCTCGACCTGCGTCTGGGCCAGACACTCGCGGCGGGGGATGACTCGAAGATAACATTGGGGTCGCCGCGGCAGCAGGCGCGGATGTTCGTCGAGTCGTTCTGGCTGGGCCGGCTCAAGGTGGGCGACAGCTACAGAGTTGTCGACTCGGAGACCGGTCGCGAACTGGGAACGGGCAGAGTCGCTTCGTTGTCGCCCTACGTCGGCGGCCGGACCGTACGTACCGACGACGCGAACGAGCGGTTCGACGCCGAGTACCAGGTGGTCGTGATGGAGCTGGAGACGGCCGGCCTGCCGCTGGGCCTGAACGTCGTCGCCGAGATTGCGGCGGGTGCCAAATGAGCGACTTCCCGCGACCGGTTGTCGTCGTCAGCAAGTGCCTCGGGTTCGACCACTGCCGGTACAACGGCGAGATAGTTGACGACCCGTTTGTGCGCCGGCTGCGAGAGTTCGTCGACTTCAGGCCCGTCTGTCCGGAGACGGAGATCGGCCTCGGCGTCCCCCGCGATCCGATTCGCGTCATCTTGGCTGAAGGCGAAATGCGGCTGGCCCAGCCTTCCACCGGCAAGGACTTCACAGCTCCGATGACTGCGTTCTGCGAGCGGTATTTCTCCGGTCTCGCCGGCGCTGAGGGCTTCCTGCTTAAAGCCCGCTCGCCCTCCTGCGGTACGCGCGACGTCAAGATATATAACGAGACCGGCAACCTGATGTCGGCCGCGCAGCGGCAGGGGTTCTTCGGCCGCGCGGCGATGGGCCGGTACGGCGACAGGCTGGTCGAGGACGAAGGCAGGATGCGGAACTTCCTCATCCGCGAACGTTTCCTGTCGCTGCTCTTCACACTTGCCCGGTTCCGCGACCTGGCGGCGGAACCGACGATGGCCCGGCTGACCGGCTTCCATGCACGGCACAAGCTGTTGCTTATGACCTACAGCGAGGTCGTGATGCGCCAGTTGGGCAAGGTCGGCGCAAATGAAGAGCATAGGCCTGTAGCCGACGTGTTCAGGGATTACCGGACCTTGCTGCCCCGGGCCTTCGACCGCCCGCCCAAGTATACCGCCGCCATCAACGTGCTGATGCACGCGCTTGGATACTTTCGTGAGGGCCTGACTACCGATGAGAAGGCGTTCTTCCTCGACTCGCTCCAGCGTTACCGTACCGGCAAGGTGCCGCTCTCGGTTCCGGTGGGCATACTCCGCTCCTGGGTCGTTCGGTTCGACCAGCCCTACCTGGCGCAGCAGGTCCTGTTCCAGCCCTATCCGGAGGCATTGGTCGATATTGCGGATTCCGGAAAAGGCCGGGACCACTGACTTTGCGCGTCGGCTATCCCTGCATCAACCGCAGCATCGGCTGTACGTCGAGCCGCACGTTCCGGCTCGCATCCTACTCTGCGAAGCGACTCATCGAGACCGTTGCGCAGAATCTCGACTGCCTCGAAGCCATGCTCCAGTGGAACGCCGAACATGCCATCCGGTTTTTGCGGATTACCTCTGACCTGGTTCCGTTCGCATCGCACCCGGTCTGCACGTATGACTGGGCTCGGCGATTCCGCGACCGGTTTCGCGCCCTGGGTCGAATCGTCACTAGGTATCGGATGCGGGTGTCGATGCACCCGGATCAATTCGTGCTGCTCAACGCTCTCAATCCGGATATCGTAGCAAGCAGCATCCGTGAGCTCGAGTATCACGCACGCGTTCTAGACCTGATGGAGCTACCGGTCAGTGCCAAGGTCCAGATTCACGTCGGCGGCGTGTACGGCGACAAGTCGGCAAGCCTCAGGCGATTCGTCGCGCGCCACCGGAGGTTGCCCAAGGCAATCAGGCGCAGACTGGTGGTCGAGAACGACGATCGCAGCTATACGGTTGCTGACTGCCTCGAGGTGAATCGGCTGACCGGCATGCCCGTGCTCTTTGACGTGTTCCACCACAGGGTCAACAGCTCAGGAGAGACCGTGCGGGAGGCGATTCACAAGTGCGCGGCCACCTGGCGGCGCGGGGATGGCCCGCTGATGGTTGACTACTCATCGCAGGAGCCCGGCGAGCGCCGTGGCAGGCATGCCGAGCACATTGACCCCCGTGACTTCCGGCGGTTCCTTGCCGACGCGCGTGGAGTCGAGTGCGACGTGATGCTTGAGATCAAGGACAAGGAGCAGAGCGGGTTTGAGGCTGTGGCGTTGGCATCCGAAAGCAGGTGAACAGCCGTGGCTCGGACTTCCCGTCAGGGCTTGCCCGTAGGGGAATGCAGTGTACTATGTAGAGACCCTTTGGGAGCGGACGTGGTAGGGTGTCGGGGCGCAGACGCAGGTTTGCGGTGGTCCCGGTTCATGAAGAACCGGCTGTTCCGCTGGAGTTAGCGGGAGTCGGTTTGCTCCAATGCAGTGAAGCAGCAGCAGTACAATTAGGAGGACAGATGGAGTTTCAGTGTCGTGATGACAGCAGAGCGCGCGGCCAACGGCCGGCGGCGCTGCGAAAACTCGTAACCACTGTATTTGCAGTGGTTTGCGTGGTCGGGACCGCGATGGCCTGGGACTGGGACGCGGCCTCGGTCAGAATCGTGGCCCCATTCCAGAACAACGTCGACTCAGGCACGGTGATTGCGCCGTCCGCCGTGGTGAGGAACCTGGGCGACAGCATCGCCTCATTCCCGGTGTTGTTCCTGATTACCCCTGACTACCTGGACACCGTACAGGTTGAGAGTCTCAGTTCGGGCGATTCGATAACGCTCACCTTTGCCGATTGGACCGCGCTCCAGCGCGGCGCGACCACGGCCGCGTGCTCGACGGCGCTGGTGGCGGATGAAAGCACGGCCAATGACCGCGTCTCCCGTAACTTCAACGTCCGCGTTCGCG
>CAZVCQ010000140.1:0-7401 GCA_964626085.1 uncultured bacterium | reverse complement strand
TTGTTGGTGACTATGATGGTGCGGTCCGCGTAGGTCACGTCGGCAGGAGCGTAGCCGAGCACGCCGCAGGCTGTCTCGCCGTGGACCGCGTTGGCATTGCCGAACTGGTCGGCAGTCGGAGCCGCGATGATTGCGATGTCGATGTGGATTTCGCCGTCCTGGATTGCCTGGGCCCGGCCGCCGTGGGAGCGGAGTACGCCCAGCCCCCGCATTCTGCCCTGCGTGCAGTAGTCACCGAGCGGGCCGTTGAGGCTTCCTTCGATGTGGTGGATGACGCCGGATTCGAGGTGTTTTGTGATGGGTGCGTGGCAGGGGAAAGCAGCCGACGGATACCAGACCAGGTCTTTGAGGCCCATCTCGGCGCAGATGTCAAAGAGCTGGAGAGGGAGGGTATCGCCATCACGGAAGTGGTGATGAGTCGAGATGGTCATACCGCTGCGGATGCCGGCCCTTTCCAGTGCGGTCCTGAGGTCGACTACGACTTTGTTGCCGTCTTCAGGGTAGTCGAGGCAGGTCGGGATTGGCGGGCAGGCCTTGCGGCCGCTCGGCCGATGCTTGCCCACGCCCTTGAATGGGACGGCCGGCCGGCCGTTGACTTCGGTGGGCACGAGCCGGCCCAGGGCGTTCTTGGAGAGGTTCACGCGGGTGCTGATGGCGCGGGCAGTTGTTTCCTAGGGCAGTTGATAGACCGAGTCGAGCACGGTTCCATCAACCCATTTGACGACGGCCACGACCTTGTCGCTGTGCTTGGGACGGGCAGGTTTGCCGCAGATGCGTCCAACCTCGGCTTTGATGTCCTCGATTGGCCGGACCGGCAGGCCTTTGCCTTTGACTGCGTCGAGCAGGTCTTGGCGCAGCGGGTTGATGGCGATGCCGAGTTCGGTGACAACAACGTCCACCAGTTCGCCCGGGCCGCACAGGGTCGTTACCTCGTGTACTACTACCGGAATCCGGTCCCGGACTGCAGGCAGGGCGAGTATCACGCACTTGCCGTACAGGCAGTTCTGCCAGCCGCCGATGCCGTGCAACAACCTGCCGTCCGAGTGGGTGACGACGTTGGCGTTGAAGTTGACGTCAACTTCGGTAGCGCCGAGCACGGCCACGTCTACCATCGAGGCGAAGTTGCCCTTGCCGTGGAAGTTGTAGCTGGTGAACGGGCTGGTGGCTACGTGGTGCGGGTTGTCGCGCATCGAGCGCACGCCTTCGAGGTCAAAGGTCTGGCCGTCGAGGATATAATCGGTGAGGCCCTGCTCCAGCATCTCGACCAGGTACTTGTTGCTCCCGGCGCGGATGAACCGGGCTTTGATGCCGGCCTGCTTCATCATGTCGCGCAGGTACACGGCAAAGGCGAGCGCGGTGCCGCCTGCCCCAGCCTGGAAGCTGAATCCGTCGCGCATGATTCCTGAGTCGCGGATAAACCGAGCGGTGAGTTCGGCGATGTAGAGCCGGTCAGGGCTGCGGGTGACTTGAGTAGTGCCGGAGACGATTTTCGCCGGGTCCCCGATTCGTTCGAGCTGGACCACGTGGTCAACGTTGTTGCCCTGAATCTGCCACGGCACGCAGGGAAACGGCACCAGGCTGTCGGTGCAGACGATGACCTTCTCGGCGTACATCGAGTCGGCGAGGGCGAAGTAGAGCGAGCCACAGGCTGAAGGGCCGTGGACGCCATTGGCATTGCCGAACGCATCGGCGGCCGGGGCCGCGATGACCGCGCAGTCGATGTGGACCTCTCCGTCCTGGATCGCCTGCCAGCGTCCGCCGTGAGACCGGAGCACGCCGAGTCCGCGCATCTTGCCCGCAGAGCAGTACTCGCCCAGAGGGCCGTTCAAACTGCCTTCGATGTGATGGATGACGCCTGAGTCCATCAGCTTTGTCAGCGGCTGGTGGCAGGGGAATGCGGCGCTCGGGAACCAGAACAGGTCCTTGAGGCCCAGTTCGGCGCAGGCAGTGAATAGCTGGTTCGCCAGCAAGTCCCCGTCGCGGAAATGATGGTGCGTCGATATGGTCATGCCGTCTTTGACGCCGGCCTTCGCAAGAGCCGTCTTCAGATTCGGGGCCAGCTTGTCCTCGGACTCGGGGAAGTCGGCGCAGGAGCGGACCAGGGGCGCGGCCTTGCGCGTTTCGGGCCGGTGCTGGTTGATTCCCTGATAGGGGACCTGGGTCTTGCCGTTGACTTCGGTCGGAACCATGCGGCCTAGGGCGTTCTTATCCAGCTTCACCTAGTGTACTGCGGAGCCGCCCGGCGACTGCGGAGCGGAATCCCAGTCCTCGGCTAGTCTGCCGGCCGTGATTGCCAGCCCGATTGTGCGCAGCGCACGCTGCACCACCGGTGGGTCAATCATCTTGGACCCAAGGGCCACCACGTTTCGGCCTTGGGCCTGCGCTTCTTTGAATGCCAGGACAATCCTCTGTGCCTTCTCAATCTCCGCGGCCGAGGGCGTGAACTCCTCATTCACAACCTGGACTTGGCGCGGATGGATGCAGCCCTTTCCTTCGAACCCGAATTCCTTGGCGGCGCGGCAACTCGCCCGCAGCGCATCCATGTCATCGATGTCGGCGAAGACGGTGTCGATTGCCTGCACACCGGCAGCCTTGGCGGCGTTCGCCACTTGGGAGCGAGCCCAGAGGCTCTCAAGCCCGGCCGGCGTTTTGATGCCGCCAAGGTCGAGGATGTAGTCCTCGAGTCCGTAGGTGAGCGCGACGATTCGCGGCGACGCGCCGGCAATCTCGCGGGCCCGGAACATGCCTTCGCAGGTTTCGACTATCGGCATGAGGTAGGTTTCGAGAGTCGAGAGTCGAGAGTCGAGAACCAATCGGGCGGAGGAGATGCGGGCGTCGACCTGCTTGATCTGCTCCGCGGATTCACACTTAGGGATGAGTATCACATTGACGCCGGCGGGGACGAGCGTGTCGATCTCGTCGAGACCGTCCGGGAGCGGGTTGATGCGCACCATACGTTCGCATTCACCGAAGTCGAGCGCATAGAGGGCGTTGCGCACGACAAGGAGGGCCGCGTCCTTGTCCTCTGCCGGGACCGAGTCCTCAAGGTCGAGGATGACAGCGTCGGGTCTGTGAATCCTCACGTTGAGCATGAATCGCGGTTCGCTGCCGGGCAGATAGAGCCGCGACCGTCGCCACCGGTCGCGCGCCGAGGGCCGGGCGAAGGACGGTCCCTGAGCGGGTAGCCGGGTCGAGGTTATGGACCTCGGACTCTCGACTTTGGAAAGAGCCCGATGGACCGCGGTTTCCAGTCGAGCCATGATGACAAAGGGCAGCGCGCCGGCGTCTTCGACTGTGACGTGGGCGTGCTGAACCCCAAGGGTCTTGAGTGTGCCGAGCATCAGTGCGCGGTTGGCCTCGCTGTACATGAAGTCGACTTTGCTCTTCATGTCGAGTTCGATTCCGCCGGACTCGCGCAGCTCGAGTTCGACCCAGAGGTCCGAGCGGACTTCCGGCCCGCGGTGTCCCGCGTTCACCGTACTCACTTCGCACCCGCTTTGGCGCGGAGCCGGGCCCGGGTGTACTCGAGCAGGCCGCCGGCGTCGCGTATCGCCAGGATTTCCGGAGGTAGCGTAGGGAACTTGAACGTCTGGTCGCCGACTTTGATGGAACTCTCTTTCAGCAGCAGTTCGACGGGAAGGCCGGGCTTGTAGGCTGCGACAGCTTCGGGGCATTCAATCAGCATCAACCCCTGGTTGATGGCCGCGCGGTAGAAGATGCGGGCATAGGTCTTCGCTACGATTGCCTCGATGCCGACCGCCTTCAGGCCGACCACCGGCTGTTCGCGCGATGAGCCGCAGCCGAAGTTCTTGCCGGCAAAGATGATGTCGCCCGGCTGGACCGCTTTGGCGAATTCCGGGTCGAGGTCTTCGAGCAGGTGCGGCTTAATCTCATCCGGCTTGGCACACGTGTAGGTGTACTTGCCCGGGAAGAGCATGTCGGTGTTGATATCGTCACCGTAGGCCCAAATTCTCATCTCACACCACCTCTCGTGGGTCAGTGATTTTGCCGGTCAGCGCAGTCGCGGCAACGGTTGCCGGGGAGGCAAGGTAGATCTCAGCGTCCTTGCAGCCCATCCGGCCTTTGAAGTTGCGGTTCGAGGTGGACAGGCACTTTTCGCCGGGAGCCAGGCAGCCCTGGTGCGCGCCAAGGCAGGGGCCGCAGCCGGGCGGCAGCAACACCGCGCCGGCGTTGATGAGGGTTTCGATGTCACCGGCGTCGAGTGCTTCTTCGAGTTCGGTCCGGGACGCGGGCAGAATCAGCAGCCGGGTGTTGGGCGACACCTTCTTGCCGCAGAGTATGGCCGCGGCAACCGCGAAGTCACTTGCCCGGCCGTTGGTGCAGGTCCCTATGAGGCACTGCTGGATTTCCGTGCCGGCGAGCTCGGTAACGGGCTTGTACTTGTCCACTTTGTGGGGGATGGCAATTGCAGGCACAATCTCGGCCAGGTTCCAGCTCAACTCCTGCCGGTAGGTTGCTCCCTCGTCTGCCCATTCCGGGTTCCACGATATGCGTGGGACACCAATCTCCTGCAGGTAGCCCTTGGTGACCTCGTCCACCGGGAAGACAGCGTTCTTGGCGCCCATCTCAACTCCCATGTTCGCGATGGTGAACCGGTCATCGACGGTCAGGTGGGAGATGTCGCCCCAGAATTCGACCGAGCAGTAGTCCGCGCCGTCGGCCCCGACCTTGCCGATGATGGTCAGGATGAGGTCCTTGGCCGATACCACTTCCGGCAGCCGGCCGTGGAGCGTGACGCGGATTGTCTCCGGGACCTTGAACCAGGTTTGACCGGTGAGCAGCAAGGCTGCGGCCTCGGTGCGGTCGATGCCGGTGGCAAGCGCGTTAACGGCTCCGTACGAGCAGGTGTGGGAGTCCGAGCCGACCGCGAGCATGCCGGGCAGGACAAGCCCCTTCTCGACCATCACCTGGTGGCAGACACCGGTGCCGATATCGTAGAAGTGCTTGATGTCGTACTTCTTCACGAACTCACGTATCTTCTTGTGGCTGGTTGCTGTCTTCTCGTCCGAAGCCGGGATGACATGGTCGAGGACGATGACCGGCTGTTCCGGGTCCGCGATACCGTACTCGGCCATGTCCTTGGCCACCTTGTCGGTGATGGCGGCCGCGTTGTCGTGCATCAGCAGCCGGTCAGGCTTGCAGGTGACGAGTTCACCGGCGCGGGCAGCTTTCTTGCCTGCCTTGCGGCTCAAGATCTTTTCGGCGAATGTCATGGGCATCAGATAGTCCTTAGTCTCTGGTCCATAGTTCTTCGTCCATTGTCAATTCGGCTGGCCCAGCAGGCCGCCTCTGCGGTAGATTTCGAGCTGGACGGGCGGGAATGGACGGCCCTGGGCTTTCTCGTTGGTCTCGAGGATTTCGATCTCGCCGGTCGCCAGATTGACCCGCAGATGGTCGCCGTCTTTGAGGCCGGATTCCAGCAAGTCAGCGACCATGACCGGGAACCCGGCGTTGACCGCGTTTCGGAAGTAGATGGCGCCGAACGAGCGGGCAACCAGCAGACCGATTCTCAGGCTCTTGAAGCAGTCGACCGCCTGCTGGCGCGAGGAGCCGGCACCGAAGTTCCTGCCGGTCACGATGATGTCGCCGGGTTGGGCGCTCTTGCTGAAGTGCTCCCAGCCGGGAAGGTTGCCGAAGGTGTACTGCCCCATTTCGCGGATGTCGGTGATGGTGAGATGGCGGTTGTGGAATATCATGTCGGTGTCGACGTTGTCCTTCGGGATGATCCAGATGCGGCCTTCGACAGTCAGCGGGGCCGGCGGAGGAATGCGGTGTTCATGTGATGTCTTGGCCATCGGCTTCGGCTTGAACAGGGCCGGTCTGGCTGGAATGGCCCCGGGATTCACGATTGCTCCCGCGACCGCGGAGGCGGCAGCGGTTTCCGGGGAAGCCAGGTAGACTTCACCTTTGCCCTGTTTGCCGGCGAAGTTACGGTTGCCGGTGGAGATGGTTACCTCGCCCGGACCGTTCTGGCCGATCTGGCCCGCGGCACAGCCGGCGCATCCGGCGTTACCGATCAGGGCGCCGGCCTGCTTGAGAGTCTCGATGATGCCGCTGCGCATCGCCTCGTTCCAGATGGCGTCGGTCGACGGCACTATCTTGAGCACCACACCCGGAGCTACCTTGCGGCCTTTGAGCACTTCGGCCGCAGCTTTCAGGTCGTCCAGCCGGCCGTTGGTGCACGAACCGATGAAGGCCGAGTCGATCTTGCGGCCGGCCATCGACGCGACCGTAGCCACGTCTTCCGGGTGGCCGGGACGCGATACCAGCGGTTCGAGGTCGGTGATGTCGATCTTCTCGATGCGCTCGTAGACTGCACCCGGGTCTGATTGCACCGGAGTGAATTCGCGTCCGGTTCTGGTCCGGCAGTAGTCCATGACCGCCTGGTTCGGCGGGAAGAACACGATGATGGCCCCCATCTCGGTACCAAGCGAGGCGATCGTCAGCCTTCCGTCCAGGCTCAGTCTGTCCGCGTACGGGCCGGAGACTTCGGCAGAAAGCCCGAGCAGGCCGTTCGCGCCGAAGTGACGGAGCAGGGCAAGCCCGACATCCTTGGCGGTCGTACGCGGCTTCGGCTGACCGACCAGTTCGATCTTCACTGTGGCCGGGACTTCGAACCAGACCTTGCCGTACGCCCAGGCGTGGGCGATGTCCTGGTCGCCCATGCCCTGACCGAAGGCGCCGACTGCACCCAGAATGTTGGCGTGCGAGTCGGTCGAAACCAGCGTGTCGCCGGGGCCGACCAGCCCGTTGTCAATCGCAAGGTGAGTGCCGATGCCGGCGTCAACGTCGTAGACCCTGATACCGTGGTTGCGGGCAAAGATGCGGCAGGCCTGCTGGTTCGCTGCGTACTTCTGGTCAGAGCCGGTTGGGTTGCAGTCGAATGTGAAGAAGGTTCTGGCAGGGTCGGCTACGCCGAGGCCGTTGTCCTCGATGTTCTTGACCACGTTCGCACCGCCGAAGTCGCGGGCGACCCGTGCGTCGATGCCGAGTTCGACAATGTCGCCGGGGCTGACGGACCGGGCCGACGAGTGGGCCGCGATTATCTTCTCGATGATGGTCGACATCGCTAGATGATGAGCTGTCCCTTCTCCATCATGACGAGCGGGTCGAACGTCGCGAAATCGGCCTGATGGATGAGGACGGTCTCGAGCACCTTGGGCGCACCGTCGCCCTCCTTGGCATGGCAGGCGATAGTGTTGACGATATCGTCAGGCATGCCGCACTTGGCGGCGATTATCGCCCCGGAGATGGGATGGCGGGCGTACATCCCTTTGCGGCTCTTACGGAACCCGCCCATATCGTCCTTTTCGGTCTCAACCAGCTTGCCGACGTCGTGCAGCAGGCCGCCGGCAATCAGGCGGTCCATGTTCACCTTGT
>CAZVCQ010000139.1:6844-7447 GCA_964626085.1 uncultured bacterium | reverse complement strand
ACGTTGCTTCCTGCCGACAGGACCACGATCAACTCGTTACGTGCGGATTAGGGTCGGCCGCGCGGCCTTGATGTCCCCGCGTGGTAGTGTATACTCTTTGAGTGACGACGCCCCGGGGCACGGGCCGCCATCGGCTTCCTGCCGGTTCCGCTATCCTTGAATCCTCGCTCTCGCTTCTGCGCAATGAGCGCCGTCACGTCTCCGGCCGGGAGGTACCCAATTAAATCCAGAGTTTATCCCCGCTCTTTTCTCCTGCTTGCCCTCATGCTGCTGGGTCAGCTCGTAGCTCAGGCTGAACCACTCCACCCGTGCGGCCTGATCCACGAGGACCCGCGCACGATTCCGTGGATGATTCAGGACACACTCGTGCCGGTCGCTCCCCGCCGCTTGGATGTCTCGGTCGACCTGTCCGACGAGATGCCGCCGGTCGGAGACCAGGGCCAGCAGGGCTCGTGTGCTGCGTGGGCGATCGGCTACTACCAGAAGACCCACTACGAGTGGCTGGAGCATGAGTGGGATCTGGATGAGACCAGCCACCAGTTCAGTCCGGCGTTCATCTACAACCAGATTAATGGCGGCGCCGACTTGGGCTCAGGCTACTCG
>CAZVCQ010000139.1:0-6834 GCA_964626085.1 uncultured bacterium | reverse complement strand
TACCGGCTACACGACGTGGCCGTCCGAATCGGCCTATGCCCGCGCCATCCCGTTCCGCGGGAGCCAGGCCGGCTGGTTCTGGATGACCGACGCCAACGGCATCAACCGGGCCAAGGGGCGTCTCGACTCCGGCTACACGACGGTCATCGGGATCAATGTCTACTCCAATTTCGACAACATCGATGATTTCGACTACACCTACTGCGTGGCCGACACCTACGGCGAGAACCGCGGCGGCCACGCCGTAACCATCATCGGCTACAACGACACCATGACCACGAACGACGGGACCGGTGCCTTCAAGATGATCAATTCGTGGAGCACGGGCTGGGGCCAGTCCGGCTACTGGTGGATGTCCTACGTCGCGGCCCGGGACCCGGCGCTCAGTGCGCAGGCCGGCTTCTATCTCACCGACCGCACCGACTACTCGCCGACCATGATCGGCCGGGTCAAAATCACGCACGCAGGCCGGGATAAAATCGGAATCCGCCTCGGGGTCGGTCGTCCTTCCTCCCCCAACTGGCAGAAGAACTTCCGGACGTGGCGTTCCCCGAAGACCGACCGGGCATTCCCCGGCCACAACATCGTCTTCGACATGACCGAAGGCGAGCCCTACATCACCAACGAGACGACCGACACGGTCTTTGTGCGGGTGATCGACGACAGTTCGGACTCCAAGACCGGCACCATCAACTACTTTGCGGCCACGCACCTGGCGTGGAACTCGACCGGCGTCTCCAGCGACACGCCGGTCAGCATCCCGGACTACAACACCGCCGTCTATGCTCGCGCCCGAATCCAGCGTGGACGGGATGTCGGTGTTACTCAAATCACCGCCCCAACCGGCACCGTCGACTCCGGGACGACCATCACCCCCAGAGCCCGGGTCAAGAATTTTGGCCCCTCGACTGCCTCTTTCCCGGTCACGTTCCGCATCGGCGACTTCTACAACAACTCTCAGACCGTCACCAACCTCGCCCCCGGCGATTCGGTGCTGGTCTCCTTCACCAACTGGATCGCGCGCCAGCGCGAGACCCACGTCACGCGCTGCACCACCGCCCTCACCGACGACCAGAACCACGACAACGACGCGCTCTCCGGCTCAGTAACTGTCCGGGTCACCAATGTCGGCGTGACCGCGATTGTTGCACCCAGCGACACGGTCGATTCGGGCACCGTCGTCACCCCACGGGCACGGGTTAAGAACTACGGCACCGCCACCGTGACGTTCCCGGTGACGATGAAGATCGGCGCGGGCTACACCGACACCCAGAACGTCACCAACCTCGCAGCTGGCGACTCGGTCCAGGTCAACTTCACCAACTGGACTGCGTTACAGAGAGGGACTCACGCCGCCCGCTGCTCAACCGCCCTTACCGGCGACCAGGTCCACAGTAACGACACGCTGGCCGGCTCGGTCATGGTGCGGGTGAAGGACATCGGCGTAGTCAGCATCAACAGGCCGGCGGGCAGCTACGGGCAGGGGGAGATATTTACCCCGGCCGCGACCATCCGCAACAACGGCAACGTCCCGGCCGGCTTCGAAGTCTGGATGCTGCTCACCGGCCCGACCGACTCCCTGCGCTACTCCGATAGCGTAAACGTCGCGAACCTCGACACCGTCAGCAACGTGGTCGTCGATGCCTTCCGTCCCTGTACGCTGCAGTTGCTCGGCGACTGGACGACCAGATGCAGCACCGCCATTTCCGGTGACCTGCGGCTCGACAACAACGTCATGACCGGCGGATTCAAGGTCCGGACGCCGTGGGTTGAACGGGAGCCCATGCCCGAGCCGCCTTCGTACCAGCCGGTCAAGGACGGTGCCTGGCTCGCCTACGACGCCGGCAGCGGACTCGTCTACGCCGGCAAGGGCAACAACACGGGCGACTTCTGCTCTTACAACAATGCCGCCAACGAATGGACTACGCTCTGCAGCATCCCGCCCGGTCTTGAAGCCAAGCCGCCGCGCCAGGGCGCGTGCGGCGTGGGCGACGGCTCGGGGCATATCTACATGGTCAAGGGCAATAACACCCTCGGTTTCTGGCGCTACGACATCGGCGCCGACTCCTGGCTGCAGCTCGCCGACGTGCCGGTCGGCTCGTCCCGGAGGGTCAAAGCCGGGAGCGGCGTTGTGTATGCTCAGATTGGTGACAGCGGGTTCGTCTACCTGCTCAAAGGGCCGACCTGCGAGTTCTACCGGTTCAACGCGACGACCGGGACCTGGGAGACGATGCCGTCCGCTCCGGCCGGCTCGCGCTCGAAGTGGTACGACGGGTCGTTCCTGACCTTCGACGGCGACCGCACGATCTACGCCCACAAGGCGAAGTACCACGAGCTGTGGGCCTATGACGTCGTGACCGCCACCTGGAACAGCACGCAACGCAGCGGCATGCCGTTTGTCGGCAGGGACGCCTACAGCCGGCAGTCGAGAGGCGGCGGGTCCGGCGTCTGGTTTGAGGGTGGTCTCTACGCGCTCAAGGGCGGCAGCACCGGCGAATTCTGGCGCTACGACGCGAACGCCGACACCTGGACCGAATTCAACCAACTACCGCCGTTGGGCAGTTCCGGCAACCGCAAGGTCTCCACCGGCGGCTGCATGGTCAGCGTCGACGGTACGCTCTTCGCGCTCAAGGGTAACCAGACCAACGAGTTCTGGCGCTACTCGCTGGTGTCCCGCCAGGCGCTGCGGATTCCACGCGAAGGCGTGATGGCCGAGCGAGTGGCGACCGGCGATTGGCGAGTGGCGATTCGCCCGAATCCGCTGGCCTTCGGATTGGCGGTACTGCGCTACAGCTTGCCCAAGGCCGGTCTGGCCGAGTTGAGCCTGTTCGACGTGGTGGGCCGTACGGTCTTGACGCAGACGCTGGCGCTGGGCCGGACCGGGACTGCCCGTCTCGACCTGCGGAGCCTGGAAGCGGGCGTGTACATTGTGAAGGTCGCGACCGACGGCTTCCGCACAACGCAGAAGCTGGTGGTCGAGCACTAGACCGAACCACCCGGATAGCAGTCTGGTCACATAAACCGTCCGTTCACTGCCGCCTGCCGGCTGAAAACCGACAACTCATGGTCCACGGCCGCGCCGGCCTTGATGTCCGCGCACTGTCGTGTACACTGTATGAGTGACGATGCCCAAGGGCACGGGCCGCCATCGGCTTCCTGCCGTTTCCGCCTTGCTTGAACTCGGCATTCTCGTTTGAACTTCGGTCGTCGCTATTCCCCCTCGGGAGGTATTAACATGAAAACCAGTTTATTTCCCCGTCATTCCGTCCTGCTTGCCGCCATGCTGCTCGCTCAGGCCGTAGTTCAGGCCGCGCCGCTCCATCCGTGCGGGCTGATTCGCGAGGACCCGAGCACGATTCCGTGGATGATCCAGGACACACTCGTGCCGGCCGCTCCCCGCCGCCTCGGCGTCACGGTCGACCTGTCCGGCCAGATGCCACCGGTCGGGAACCAGGGCCAGCAGGGCTCGTGTACTGCCTGGGCCATCGGCTACTACATGAAGACCCATTACGAGTATCTGGAGCATCACTGGAACGACTCTGTGACCAGTCACCAGTTCAGCCCGGCCTTCATCTACAACCAGATCAACGGCGGCGCTGATTCGGGTTCCGGCTTCTCCGATGCCTTCGCCCTGATTACCGACCAGGGCTGCGCGACCGTGGCCGACTGTCCCTACAGCCAGAGCGACTACACGTCGTGGCCATCCGAGTCGGCCTATGCCCGCGCCATACCGTACCGTGACGACACGTCCCACTGGTTCTGGATGCGGGATACCAACGGCATCAACCGGGCCAAGCAGCGCCTCGACAGCGGATACACCACGGTCATCGGCATCCAGGTCTATTCCAACTTCGACAACATCCAGAACTTCCACTACACCTACTGCGTGGCCGACACCTACGGCGGCATCCGCGGCGGCCATGCCGTGACCCTCGTCGGCTACAACGACACCATGACCACGAACGACGGCACCGGCGCCTTCAAGATAATCAACTCGTGGGGCACGAGCTGGGGTCAGTCCGGGTACGCGTGGATGTCCTACGTCGCGGCCCGGAGCTCGGCGCTCTCGCAGCAGGCCGGGTTCTACCTCGACGACCTCACCGGCTACTCACCGACCATGGTGGGCCGCGTGAAGATTACGCACGCAGCCCGGGACAAAATCGGCATCCGCCTCGGCGTCGGCCGGACCTCATCTCCGCTCTGGTACAAGAACTTCCGTACCTGGCGTCACCCGCGGACCGACCGTGCCTTCCCCGGCCATAATATGGTCTTCGACATAACCGAGGGCGAACCGTACATCACCGGCGGCCAAACCGAGTCCGTCTTCGTGCGGGCGATCGACGACGTCTCCGACTCCAAGACCGGTACGATCAACTACTTCGCGGCCGCGCACCTGGTGTGGGGCGCTACCGGCATTTCCTCGGACACGCCGGTCAACATCCCGGACTACAACACCGCGGTCTATGCCCGGGCGAGAATCGTGCGGCCGCATGACGTCAGCGTGACCGCGATCCTCGCGCCGACCGGGACGGTCGACTCGGGCACCGTCGTCACGCCGCGGGCCCGGGTCAAGAACTGCGGCATTGACACCACGACTTTCCCGGTGACCTTCCGCATCGGCTCAAGCTACAGCGATACGCGGACGGTCAGCAACCTGCTGCCCGGGGACTCGGTTCAGGTCAGCTTCACCAACTGGACCGCCCTGCCGCGCGGCCCGCTGGCTACGCGCTGCTCGACTGCCCTGTCAAGTGACCAGAACCACGCCAACGACACGCTCTCGGGCTCGGTCACGGTACGGGTGACGAATGTCGGGGTGACCACGATAGTCGCGCCCTTGGGCACAATCGACTCCGGAACGACCGTCACACCCCAGGCCCGGGTCAAGAACTACGGGACTGCCGCCGCAACGTTCCCGGTCACGTTCCGGGTAGGCTCGTTCTACTCCGACACCAAGACAGTTGCCAACCTTGCCCCCGACGACTCGGTTCAGGTCAGCTTCGCCGACTGGACCGCCGTGCAGCGCGGCACCCACGCCACACGCTGTACCACCGCCCTCACCGGCGACCAGAACCACGGCAATGACGCGCTCTCGGGCTCGGTGACCGTCCGGGTGATCGATGTCGGCGTGACGACGATTGTGGCTCCGTCGGACACGGTCGACTCCGGGTCAACCGTCACCCCGCAGGTTCGGGTGAAGAACTACGGCACGGGGGCGGCGACGTTCCCGGTCACGTTCAGCATCGGCACGAGTTACGCCGACACCCAGAACGTCGCGGGCCTCGCGTCCGGCGACTCGGTTCAGGTCTCCTTCACCAGTTGGACCGCACTCCAGCTCGGTACCTTTGTTAAACGCTGCTCGGCCGCGCTGTCGGGCGACCAGGTCTACACCAACGACACGCTGGCCGGCTCGGTAACGGTGATTCCGCTGCCGACTCTCGACGTCAGCGTGGCCGCGATCCTCGCGCCGAGCGGGACGATCGACTCAGGCACCGTCGTCACGCCGCAGGCCCGGGTCAAGAATCGCGGCACGTCCGCCGCCTCATTCCCGGTGACCTTCCGCATCGGCTCCTTCTACACCGACCCCCAGAACGTCGCGGGCCTCGCGCCCGGCGACTCCGCGCTGGTGTCATTCGCATCCTGGACCGCGCTGGAGCGCGGGACTCACGCCACGCGCTGCACCACCGCCTTCACCGGCGACGAGAACCACGGCAACGACGCGCTCTCGGGCTCGGTGACCGTACAGGTGACCGACGTCGGCGTAGCCACGATTGTCGCTCCGTCCGATACGGTCGACTCGGGCGCTGTCGTCACGCCGCGGGCCTGGGTCAGGAACTATGGAACCGGCGCCGCGACGTTCCCGGTCACGTTCAGCATGGACACCCTCTACTCCGACCTCCGGAACGTGAGCGACCTGGCCGCCGGAGATTCTACCCTCGTGACCTTTGCCGCGTGGACTGCCCTCGCGCGCGGCCCGAGGCTCTACCGCTGCGCCACCGGGCTCAGCGGCGACGTCAAACCTGCCAACGACACGCTGTATGGCTCAGTAACGGTACGGGTGCGGGACATCGCCTGCACCCAGCTCCTCGCGCCGCCGGATACGGTCGACTCCGGGGCAATAGTGACCCCGCGCGCCGTACTCCGAAACCTCGGCACGAACAGTGAAACCTTTGACACGCGGTTCGCCATCGGCGCGGACTACGCGGACACGGTGTCTCTTGATCTCGCGGCTGGTGCAACCGATACCATCGACTTCGACGATTGGACCGCACTCGCGCCCGGGGCATTTCCCACGTGCTGCACCGCAATGCTCCCGTCCGATGTGAACCAGGCAAACGACTCGCTAGCAGACTCGGTTGTCGTCACGACTTCCGCCGGCGTGGCCGAACTGCAGACCGTGCCCAGAGTGCTTGCGCTGGAACGGCCCCGACCTGACCCGATGCGTGGACACGCCACAATCCAGCTCAGCATCCCTCACTGCATGCAGGCAAGCGTTACGGTCCGTTCCGTAACCGGCGCCTTGGTCCGCACCCTCTGCAACTCCTACCTGCTACCTGCTCACTACTCCCTCTCCTGGGACGGCCGCGACGACTCGGGGCGACTCGTGGCGCCGGGCATCTACTTCTGGCGACTGGAAGCGGAAGGCAAGACCCTCACCCGCAAAGCAGTCAAGATCAACTAGCCCACAGGGCACTCAGGGGCGGCACGTCTCCGTGCCGCCCCTTCTCCTTCCCGACGGCCTGCGTTACGGCGCGATCGGGGCAGCGACGTTGAAGACGTCCGTACGGATGGCCTGCAGCACGGACTGCGTCAGGCCCCGTGCGACCCACTTCGCGA
>CAZVCQ010000138.1:0-7461 GCA_964626085.1 uncultured bacterium | reverse complement strand
AGAGTGGCCTCTTCTTTCCACCGTAAATCAAGTCCCAATGTCGGGACTAGGGAAGGACCCCGAAGCCGAGATTGAGCTAACCACAGAGGCCACAGAGAACGCAGAGTGGGTGACGCTCGGAGTCCGTTCCGTACCGTCAGTTGTCTCCGTGCTCTCTGTGGTTCAATGTCGGATTCAGGGAAGGAGAAACCGGGAGTAGTTTCTTCCAAGCCGACAATCCTAGCTTTCTGTTCCGTCAGTCCGTACAGCTGAGCCATCGGATGGCACTCTCTGCTCGCGCTCCAATCATCCACCCGCGCGTCAACCTGCTTGTCGGTCGCGGCAATGGTGCGCATACCGCTTTCGGCTCACGGTACTGAACGATGTACAAATCCGGCGAACCAACGATGTACGATCCTGCATCCGCTCGACCAAGCTCAGCGTTCCGTCGTTCCGGCCTTGACGCCGCCATCAAACGTGGTGACTGTCCCTGATTCCTCCACCTGACTAACTCGCGCGTCGCGCGCGGCCAACGACTCCTGATGTCTTTACCGGAGAGGAGGCGGTGGTTTCGCGTGCCGTCGATGCTTCGGCGCCGTCGCAGCTATCTCGGGCGGCGCGGTCCGGCTATGGCTGCTCGCTGGTGGTGACGAAGAACCCCTCCCATGCGTACGTGAAGTCGGTGAAGTCTACTCTGGGAGTGAGCCAGAAGAGCGCCTTGGAGACTGGAAACGTGTAGTCGTAGTAGCCGCCCGGGCAGCTATTGGCCAGGTCGATGAATCTCCCGTTGAATCCGGCGCGGACCGCGATTGAGAACCTCAGCGGTTTGCATCCGTCCGCGCCAATGCCCTGCCACGAGATTCGGTGCGAGCGACCGCCCTCAACCCTTACCGTGTCGCCCGGTGCGACCGGCCTCCCGTCAACGGCAATGGAGCCCACCAGGTTCCGCTCTGACGGTATCATCTGGCGCGACACCCCGTCCGGGTCCGGTTGCGGCACGCGTGGATGGTAAGCGGGAATCGCACGCTGTCCGGGGCCGTGCCCGCGTCCTCTCGCACCTTGCAGAGGGGCAGCGAGTCCGAGAAGGCGCTGGAGCAGCCTGCTCCTCCCGGTCAGTTCAATAAGGCGCAGCTGCAGTCCATCGAGGAACTCAGCGAGGTGTTTGCGCAGCTCGGTCCAGGGCGAGCTTACTACGATTACCGGCCCGTATACGGTAAAACATGGCCCCTCCGACAAGACATCATATTCGTGGGCTAGCACCACACCCTCAACTCTAACCCACCTGCCTTCCGCTGGTATCGTTCCGGCCGTTAGCACTGAAATGTCCCTGCCGGTGCTGTCAGTGAGCTTGAAGCCCGGACTCTCCGACCAGAGCTCGGGGAAGTAGGCCCCGCTCGACACGCCGTAAACAACAACTCTCTTTCCATCCCAGGCTCTGGGGTCCGACTGAAGGTCGCGAAGTGCTCTCGGTGTTCCGCGCCGACATCCGCTTTGCAGGCAGAGCGCACTCATGACTGCGAACCAGAGCAGGAACCTCCGCGGATAGTTCATCCTGTCCTGCTTACATAAGGGAGGTGTTTCGGGGACAGGTATTTCGAGGACACATTACTTGACTCCTAATCCGTCAAGGGCCGGTGGGATTTTGGGGTCACCATCACGCGAATGCTACCGATTCGGGCCCCGGTGTCAAGGCGGCTGGCAGTCACGCCCAATCTCAAATCTACAATCTACAATCTGAAATGCCAAGGCTGGCCACTCGCGTGAAACGCGCTCCTACCAGCTCTTGCTCAGTTCCGCGGTCAGGCGCAGGTCGTTGTACTTCCCGTCGTCGCCGTTGTAAATCGCGTTCGAGACACCCACCCGCCCGTCGCATATCTTCCAGACTGGAAACGACGTCGAGTAGCGGGTGTCAATCCTCCTGTCAGTGCCGAACGTACCGCCCAAAGACAGGCTGTGGTTCCACTTCCCGAACAGGGTATACGACGGCGTGACGTCAAAGTAGACGCGCTGGTCCGGGTCCATCCCAACTGCCGTCGAGCGACTTAGCCCGCAGGTTGCCGACAAGGACAGCGGGAACTCGAAGCCGAGTCCGTAGTTCAGGCTGGCGTCCCAGCTCGTATTGTCGGCCGAGTCCGACGCCGGGCCGCGCACGTCGCTGTAGCTGAACGAGACCCCGGGCGAATGCGAGAGATTGCCCGTCTGGAAGCTGTGGCCAGCGCTCACCGAAATCACGTTGCCCGCGGTCGTGTCCGTGGAGACGACTCGGGCAAGTGAGTCCAAGTCGTCCGTGTACTGGAAGTAAGGAAAGTAGCCAAGTTGCAGGTACGGCAGATTCGGGAAGGTCAGCCCGAGGCTCGCTTCCCAGCGCGTGAACCGCGTCGTCGCGCTCTTCAGGGTGAGCACGCGGACCACTCTGCCGAGGCTGTCTTCCACAGCCTGAGCCAACAGGTTGTCGTGTTCACTCGCGTATGAGGCCGACACCGACACCGCATTGTCGAAGAAACTACGTTCGATGCCGCCGCCGATGGCCACGTTGTCGTTGCGCAAGCCCGGCGCGCCCAGGGACTGGTAGCCCGGGCCGACAAACTCGAGCCGGCCATGGACCTTCGTATCCAACACGTTCAGGGACGGTCGCACCTTGAATGCATAGTCCACGGAACTGGACATGCGCGGCTTGAACGTATTCGCCGCCCATTCGGGTAGCCAGTCCCATTTCTCAACCGGCAGCCGTTTGTCCCGGGTCAGCTCCGATCCCGTGACCTCGGACTCCAGCCGGAACGCGCCTTCGGCCAGATCCAAGTTGAACTCCGCGCCCAGCACGTAGTTCTCCTGAGGTCGCACGACCTCATAGGTGTCGGTTGTATCGTTCGGGTTCGCCCGCCAGTTGCCCGCAGGCGAGACCGTGTCGTCACCGGCGTACAAGGCGGTCAGGTAGAAGTGCGTTCCCTCCTTCTTGCCGAATCCGAATCGGCCCGAGTAGAGCATCCGCGCGTAAGCGCCCTGGGTCGAGTCCGAGACCGGAACCCGACGCTGGTTGCGGCCCGCCGCCCCGGCGAAGTACAGGTACCACGGGTTCAGCTCGACCGCCGCACCCAGCACCGGTGCGCCGGACAAGGTGTATGGCGACCAGGACGGGTTGCACGAGCCGAGCTCGATACCCTTGATTGCCAGCGCGAACCCGGATAGGTTCTGCATCCCCGCGACCCATTCAGAAGGATGCAGGAAGAACCTGTACCGGTCCAGCTGCTGACGCAGGTTGGACTCCTGCGTGCTGAGCAGGATGTCGAGAGAGAGCGGGAACGTCCAGAGCGAGACGGACGGACTCAGGTTGAGCCGCAGTTCCGGCCGCGGCTCAACCAACGTGTCGCCCGTGACCCATCCGTACTCGCCGGAGATACTCGCCGAGCCGCTAAAACTGACCGGCCCGGCTACGGCCAAGCCTATCAGTACCGGAAGCAGAATAATCCGCACTACGTTCCTCCGTTCCGCGCCGGGTCGGCTCTGCCCGATGGGAGAGGCCGTCGGTGGCCTCTCCCACCGGTCTTCTGCCGTGCCTCGGCGCACTCCGGCAGTCTGCAGTCTCCCTTATTCTTTCTTCACCGCCAGCGCGAAGGCGCGGACGAAGGACGCGTCATAGGAGGAAATCCGCGTACCCCAGCCGGTCGTCGCCTTGGCGTAAACGTACAGGTTCTCTGAGAACGCCGCCTCCGTGCACGGCCCGAGCAGCGTCGAGCGCAGGAAATCGTGCTCGTAGTGCCCGCTGCCGTCGCCCGTATACACGCCCGCTGCGGGCGAGAACACGTAAGGGTGAACGACGTAGGAGCTGTCGCAGGTCATGATGCCGCGCACAATCCGGAACGTGAACCAGGCAAACCCGTCCGGGTGCGACGCGTGGAATGCCACATGAACCGGCGACGGGTCAAGCGGGTCGTAGCGCAGGAAGCCACAGGTGTCGTTTGCTGCCACGCCGGAGACGGTCGGTGCATCGACATATGCGCTGCACGGCCGGTTGTCGACGTGCAGCATGAACTTGAATCCGCCGGCATCCGTCTCCATGGCGTGCGGCAGCCGGGTGCTGATCGTGCCGCCCGGGCCTTCGGACAGCGGCACGACAAAACGAAACGTCCCCGGTCCCGGAAGCTTCTGCGCCCCAGCCGAATCATACACCGTGAGCCTGATCTCATACTTGCCCGGCGCGAGGTGCTTAGCGACCGTATTCAGGTACCCGCTGTAGATATCCCCGAGGAATCCGCTCGTCGGCCAGTAGGTCGTTGCGCCCGGAATCGTCGGCGGGTTGTGGGGTCTGAACCGGTACAGTTTCCTGCCCGAGACGTCCTCGGGCCCGAGCTTCATCGTCGGGAAAGTCGGCAGGAACCCGAGCACTTCCTTGGCGTAGTGCACGCGCACTTCCTCGTCGAAGTCCTGCCACGCGCCGCCGGACAGCCGGTACTGCCAGCGGTAGTAGTACAAGTTGGTCGTCGGTACTGCAATCGATGAGCCGGACCGGAACCCGAGGTGCCCGCCGAAAGGCGCACTGTCCACGCCGCCATAGCTCGTCAGCCCGGTGGCGCTGTCGATACGGGGCAGCATCGTGCCGCCCACGCCCCACGGCATCACCCAGTTCGCTACACCGCCCGGCACGATCACCCCGGGCTCGAACGGCTTGAACGCCACGTCCGATGTCCACTCCCGGGCGCCGTTGTAGTACACCTGGGTCCGCACGCCGGTTTCAAGGTCCAGCGAGTAAATCCGCTCCTTCCAGTCCGCGTAGTACAGCATACCGTCCTGGCCGAAGGTGATGCCATTGATCGAACCGGTCGGGTCGGTGTACAGCTTGGCCACCGTGTTCGCGGCGACGTCCACCCGGTATACGCTCGCGCCAACCCGGTTCCCGGTGCTCAGGTACAGCACGCCGTCGGCGTCAAAGCAGAAGTTGCCGGACCAGAACCCGTCTACGCGCGCCAGCAGCACCTCGTAGTACAGGTTCGTGCTGCCGTCGCCGTGCAGCCGCCATATCTTCCCGACGCCTTCCGCGCCAGTCGCCTCACTGAAGTACATCGACCCATCCCGGTCGACCTCGATGTCGCGGACATAAGTCGAATGCGTGTGGACGACCGACTCCGCCGGCGCGCCCGGGCCCAGTTTCTTAACGTAGATCTTGGACTCGTTCGCGTTCACGAAATAGAGCCTGTCCGCGTCCCAGGGCGCGAACAGGAACGAGTAGATGCGGTTTGACGGCCGGGTGTAGATCTTAGTCTCCGGCCCCGCCGCCGGCCGGTGGTACACCGAGCCCCTGGTCTCACCTGCATCGCAGAAGTAGATGTCAGCCATCCTACGGGGCCCCACGATCGAGGACGGAATAATGAACTCCCAGATGTCGCTCGCGCCCATGACCGCTCGACCCGACACCGCCTTCACCTGCCAGGCATATTTCTTCCGCGCCGCCAGCGGCCGCGCCGACCGCGGGTAGGTGAGCGACGTCGACCTGATACCCCGTGCGTCGAGCCACGGACTGACCGTCGCCATTGCCTCAAACTTGCTCTGCCCGGGCAGGACCTCGACGATCCGAAGCTCGTAGGTCACGCCCGGGACCGCCGGCGTTGGCCCGGTCCAGCGGAACTGCGGGTATGGAGTACGAATCACTTCGCCGTCGCGGGGCGAGATGAGCCGTGGCGGGGCCATCGGTTTGACGCTGAACTTGACGGACTTGGCACCGAAGTCGGGCATCAGTTTGACCGTGAAGGTGTAGTTTCCTTCGGGCAGTCCGCCGGTACGGGCCGCGAACTCCTTGTAGCCCGGGGCGTTCGTCTGCTCGGCGACGCCGATTGACTGTATGTCGGCGTAGCGGATGACCTTTGTACCGGGCGGCAACTGGAACTTCTTCGTCTTCGCCCAGAAGACCTGGCCCTTCGACCCCTCGATGATGGTACCCTCAAGCCAGACCTCGTACCTTGTCGTATCCGGGTTGTTGAGCGTCGCGTCCCAGAGTCGCTCGACGTTGTATTGCCCGGGCGGCGGAATCGATACTTGCTGGATGTATGGTGCGGCCGTGAGCGCGGCCGGTGCGAGGATGATGGCCAGTACGACCATCGCGAACGGACTACGCCATTTCATGCTGCCTCCTTGCAGGCACGGCGCACTCACACCCCGAAGGTGCGTGCTACGCTTGCCCGCTCGTTTTCAGCCCGAAGCCCCAGACTCCGGGCCATCCTTATGTTGCAGTTATAGCACTTCCGGGGTGTTTGTCAAGAAGAGCGCTGCCCCGCGGCCGGGCACCCATCCGTACTCGCCGTACGCCCGGGCCGAACCGGTGAGCTGCACCGGTCCGGCCGAAGCCAGACCGACCAGAGATAGCAGGATGCAAAACCCCGCTACCGGGTACCTATGCCTGCTCATGCGACCCTCCTTGCTGCCCGGCGGCGGGAACAGCGGGCGCATTCCGCTCCGGAGCCTGACCTGCAGGCCGATGCCGCCAGCCGGGGACGACACCGCGCGCAGTCACACGCCGATCGCATTTGCGCCCCGCTACTCGTTCACCACCAGTGTTTTCTCTGCGGTTGCCGTGCGCCCGCCGTTGTCGGTGACGGTGAGCGAAACGACAAACTCGCCGGCCTCGGGATAGACGTGGCTCACATTGGCTCCTTCACCGTCGCCGCCGTCGCCGAACTCCCACTGATACTTGACTACCGTGCCGTCAGCGTCCTTTGACCCGCTGGCGTCGAACGTAATTTCCTGCCCGGCTTTCAGGGTGTCGGGCGCAACCGTGAATTCCGCCGACGGCATGGCATTGGTGCTGACCGTGACCCGTTCGGCCGGCGTTGCCGTCGCCTCATAGAGCACATACCCGACCACCTCGTAGAGGACGTTCTCCTTCGCTCCCGAGCTGTTCCACGAGTCGGCGAACTGCCGAGACTTGCCCGGGGGCAGGCCTTCGAAGTCACGTGTCAGCCATGCGACAACTGAGTCCTTAACGCGAATCTCGAAGATCGACTGTCCGGACAGTGTGGTTGAGCCGGTGTTCTTGAAGCCCAACGAGAGCTTCACCGCGTCGCCGACTCGGAAGTGTTGGGGGGCAACCTCGAAGCGCGTCATCTCGCCTCCGGGAATCCCGACGCGGAAACCGACCTGCTCCTTGTCGAGAACATTCCCCTCGGGGTCGCTGATTGCCACGTCGGCGTAGTAGTCGCCATTCGGGATGCTTCGGGTCGTCAGTTCGAGAGTAGTAGAGGAAGTGTCGGCCTTGGCTGCGAGAGTCTGTGCCGGCAGTTCCGCAACCAGCTCGCCGGTCGAGCCTCTCAGGATTGATGCCCGGGCCCTGACGTCCCGGGGCTCGCCGTCATTGACGATGGTAAGATGGACCCGGACCGGTTCGGAAGGTGTGTAGGAGTGCTTGTCGGTTGTCAGGTCGACCAGCACAATCGACGACTGGACATACTCGATGTCGAAGTCGTAGTTGCGATAGTAGGTCACGTCGGTCGTCTT
>CAZVCQ010000137.1:0-7474 GCA_964626085.1 uncultured bacterium | reverse complement strand
CAGCAAGGGCGCGGTCATCAGCCTGACCAAGTCGCTCGCGCCGGAACTGGCCGCCGACCATATCCTGGTCAACTGTATCGCACCGGGCTGGTTCGACACCGACATGTCACGTTCCAGCCTGAGCAAGCCCGGTGTCCGCGAGCAGGTTGTCGCGACGATTCCGCTGGGCCGCGTCGGCCGGCCTGAGGAGTTCGCCGGCGCCGTCCTTTTCCTTGCTTCCGAGCTCTCGACCTTCGTCACCGGCGAGATTCTGAACGTCAACGGCGGCGCGGTATTGGTAGGGTAAACGGGCGAGGACGGACGCCGGAAAGATGAACCGCCAAGAACGCCAGGATGCGCCAAGACGCCGGCCGGCCGCGGAACGAGCGCCCCATACAGTCGGGCAGAAGATAACGCTTGTACTGACCATCGCCGCGCTGGCCGGGCTGGTCGTGCTGCTCGTTTTTGCCGGCAACTCGGTCTGGCGCTATTTCCGGCACCCGGTAGAACTACGAATGCTCGTGCGGAGTTGGGGCGTGTGGGCGCCGGCCGGTATCATCCTGCTGCAGGTCGTCCAGATCGCCGTCGCGCCCCTGCCCGGCAACGCCATGTCGTTCGCGGCGGGCTACGCACTCGGGCTGTGGCCGACCGTCGTCTGGCTGATGGTCGGCGTGCTGCTCGGCGCGACCGTCGACTTCCTGCTCATCAAGTTCCTGGGGCGCAGGCTGCTCAGGTACTTCCTGCCGCCGGAACGGCTGGCCAAGCTGGATGCGCTCATCCTGCGTCGGGGCACGTTCTACATCTTCCTGTTGCTGCTGGTGCCGAATCCGGTCGGGGACTGGGTGTACTACCTCGCCGGCCTGACGTCGCTGCCGCTGCCGGTGTTTCTCGGGCTGGTCTTCATCGGCCGGCTGCCGTCGAACCTGCTTGAGTGCTGGGTCGGAGCAAGCGCGACGCACTTCGGGTGGCGCGAGTGGACGATTGTCGGGTTGGTCGCGGCAATTCTCGGGCTGCTGTACTACCAGTACCGCGACCGGATTGAGGCGGCGCTCGACCGCATCAGCAGCCGGCGCCGGCCTCCGGCCGCCCGTTCCTGACCCGGCCCGGCGAGCCTACTTCGCGGTCGGGTCGTCCTGCATCAGTCCGAGCAAGTTGCCGGCCGGGTCTTCAAACGCGGAGTACCAGCCGACGCCGGGAATCGGGCCCCGCGGCTGGGCAACCTTGCCACCATGCTCCACGACCTTCTTGAGCGTACCGTCGAGGTCGGCGACACCGATGGTGTTCACCACCGCTTTGACCGGGTCGCCCGGGCCGAGGCCGCCGTTGATGCCCGGCTCTTTGTCATCTCCGGTCGTAATTAGCCAGTAGTCCATGCCCGGGTTGTCCCATTTCTGGAACTTCCAGCCGAGGACCTTTGAATAGAAGTCAACCGCCATCTGCGGTTCCTTTGCCATGATCTCGAAGTGAACTACGCGTGACATTATGTCTTCTCCTAAGTCTAGTGGTTCTACTAGTTGGACGGCGGGAAACGGGCTGAAGGTGCGCGCCGGCGTTTGCCGACGCCCGGCCATCGCCCAAGCACGCAGTCTCTAGCTGGCGGCGTGCGAAACACGGGTCTCGAGCGGCGACGGATGCGGCTAGATGAGAGTCAGCTTGCCTAAGTAGTTGATATAGAAATCGTTATACGCTCTCAAGGGCGTCTAAGTTGACGTTCCGGGCACCACGGTGGGAACCGTCCCGGGGACGGTTCCCGGGGTGGTTCGGGAGGCCTATTCCACGGCCTCTCGGACCGCCACTTCGACCGCGATTCGGAGGTCGTTGTGGAGACCGATTCACGTAGCGATGGGCGAGCCCGTCTCGGCCGTGAATCGGATGTCGATTCGCAGAACCACGGGTAGGTCGAATTCGGGTGCGAGTCGCGTTGTGATTGCGGCGGTGAATCGTTCCGCGGTCCGCGAGTCGGTTTGTCAGGCGACTTGCGAGGTGGTTTCTGGCCGAGTAGCCAAGAGCGGGCCAGTGCTCCCGCGCTCCAAAGCCGAGGTCGGGCCCGGCCGCTTTTGACAGTTCGCAGTCTGCTTCTATAATACCCGGCGATGCCTGAGACACCCGCCAGCGATTTCCCTTCCCGGTACGACCCGAGGCCGGTTGAGGGAAAGTGGTACGAGTTCTGGGAGAAGAGCGGGTTCTTCACCGCGGATCCGAAGTCGCCGAAGCCGAAGTACTCAATCGTAATCCCGCCACCGAACGTCACCGGCTCCCTGCATACGGGCCACGCGCTGGATAACGGGCTGCCGGACATTCTCATCCGGTACAAGAAGATGCAGGGGTTCGAGACGCTGTGGCTGCCCGGGATGGACCACGCCGGCATCGGCACTCAGGTCAAGGTTGAGAGAATGCTCGCCAAAGAGGGTAAGACCCGGTTCGACCTCGGGCGCGAGGGGTTCCTGAAGCGCGCCTGGGAGTGGAAGGAGAAGTACGGCGGGGAGATCATCGTTCAGTTGCGGCGACTCGGCTGCTGCCTTGACTGGACGAGGCTGCGGTTCACAATGGACGAGAGGCTTTCGCGTGCGGTGCGCGAGGCGTTTGTTCGGTACTACGAGAAGGGGCTCATCTACCGCGGTTTGCGAATCGTGAACTGGTGCCCGCGCTGCGGCACCGCAGTTTCCGACCTCGAGGTGAAGTTCAAGGAGGAGAACGCGCACCTATGGTACGTTCGCTATCCGATGGCGCAGGGCACGGGACACGTCATTGTGGCGACGACACGGCCGGAGACGATGCTTGGGGATACCGCGGTGGCGGTGAGCCCGGCGGACGAGCGGTTCAATGGTCTGGTGGGGAAGATGCTGGATCTGCCCCTGACCGGCAGGAAGATCCCGGTGGTCGCCGATGCGGCCGTGGAGATGGAGTTCGGGACCGGAGCGGTGAAGGTGACGCCTGCACACGACCCGGTTGACTTCGAAATCGGCGAGCGGCACAAACTGGAACGCATCGAGGTTATCGGCGACGATGCACGGATGACCGACGCGTCGCCGGCGAAGTACCAAGGCATGACGCGCGAGGAATGCCGCGAGGCGGTCGTGGCCGACCTCGAGGCGCAGGGCCTGATGGAGAAGATAGAGAACTACAAGCATTCGGTCGGGACGTGCGACCGGTGCGAGACCGTGATTGAGCCGTTGGCCAGCATGCAGTGGTGGGTGAAGATGAAGCCGCTGGCCGAGCCGGCAATACGCGCGGTCGAGCAGGGCAAGGTGAAGTTCCATCCCGAGCGCTGGACCAAGGTCTACCTGGACTGGATGCAGAACATCCGCGACTGGTGCATCTCGCGCCAGCTCTGGTGGGGGCACCGGATCCCGGTCTGGTACTGCGACTGCGGGGAAATCGTCGCCGCGCGCGAGGACCCGACCGAGTGTCCCAAGTGCCACTCGAAGAACCTGCGCCAGGATGAGGACGTGCTGGATACGTGGTTCTCGTCGGCGCTGTGGCCGTTCTCGACCATGGGCTGGCCGGATGAGCAGGCCGCGGACTACGGCAAGTTCTACCCGACCGACTTCCTGACTACCGATCCGGACATCATCTTCCGTTGGGAAGCGCGGATGATATTCTCGGCGCTGGAATTCACGGGCAAGGTGCCGTTCGACGACGTGTACATCCATTCGACCGTGCTGGACAAGAACGGGGCGCGGATGAGCCGGTCCAAGGGTATCGGCGTTGACCCACTGGAGATATTCGACCTGTATGGCACGGACGCGGCGCGGTTCACGATCTGCTACCTTGAGAGCCAGTCCCAGAGCTACCGGCTGTGGAACGAGCGGTTCGACCTGGGAAGGAACTTCTGCAACAAGGTATGGAACGCATGCCGGTTGGTTGCGGATGAAGTCGGCAAGCCGCAAGCCCAAGCCCAAGCCCAAGCTCAGGCGCCGGATAACTGGATACGGGGCAGATTCAACGCGGCGCTGGCAAGGGTAGACGAGGGGCTTGAGCGCTACACCTTCTCGCAGGTGGCGTCGGCGCTGTATGATTTCTTCTGGCATGATCTGTGTGACTGGTATCTTGAGTTCTCCAAATCCCGTCTGAAGAGCGGTGACCCGGCAGTCAGGCAGACTCTGCATGACGTCTTCAGCGGCAGCCTGCAACTGCTGCATCCGATCATGCCGTTCATCACCGAGGAGTTGTGGCACAGGCTGGGCTTCGGGGGGGAGCAGGAGTCAATCCTGCAGTCGAAGTGGCCGGAGGCGCTCGCGCTGGATGAACGTGAGACTGCGCGGGTCGAGACGATGCGGGAGCTGATAGTGGCGGTTCGGAATATCCGGGCAGAGATGGAAGTGCCGGCCAAGACGCCGGTCAGGTGCATCGTGAACTCAGCGGATGCCGGACTAGTTGACTTCCTGAGGCGGAGCGAAGGGCTGGTTGGGGAATTGGCAAAGGTCTCAGCATTGGAGTTCGGCGCGACCCGTCCGGACCGGTCCTCGATTGCCGTGCTGTTCGGTTGTGAGGTATATGTACCGCTCGCGGGCGTCGTTGACGTCGAGAAGGAACTCGACCGGATGAAGAAGGAGATTGCGAATCTGGAGAAGCTGGTTGCCGGGATCGACGCCAAGTTCGGCAACCCGAACTTCGCTGCCCGGGCCAAGCCGGAGGTGGTCGAAGGCGAGCGCGAGCGCAGAACCGAATTCCAGAGCAAGCTCGAGCGGCTGCGGAAGCAGCTTGAGTCGTGGACATGACGATAGGAAGTGGTAGAATTCTGACATGAAGTCGTTTCTGTCGAGCCTCGGCTGGATTCTGTTCCTGGCGCTGGCTGTGTGCTTCATGTTGTTCTACAACTTCGTGTACGCGCCGCGCGCGGACCGAATCGTCCGGCAGCAGAACGAGATCAACATGTGGATTGGCCAGTTGCAGCAGGTGAACGACAGCATCAAGCGGGTGGAGGCGGAGCGGGACACCGTGTTCAGCGTGGCGTACTCGTTCGACGTGCTGTTCGGGGGAGCGGCAGACCTGAAGCTCGTTCCCTCGGCCGAGTCATTGCTGCGGACGTGCGTTGTTTCCCTGCAATCGCACGCCGGGCCGGTCGAGGTCATCGGCCATGCCGGTGGCGGCCAGGCGCCGCAGGCGATCAGAGACAGGTACCCGGGCAGCTGGGACTATGCCGCGGCTGCGGCCGGGGCGGTCGCGAGCCGCCTCGCGGCGTGGGGCGTGGCCTCTGACCGGATCCAGGTCTTGAGTCTCTCAGGTTCGCGCGCGACCGGTGCAGCGGCCAGGCCGGGTGTCGGCTCCGCAACTCCTCGAGTCGAAATCGTCGTAAGAAATCAGTGACCACTCGCGCGCTCGTGGGCCTGGCGCTGCTGGCCGGGTTCGTCTCGGCGCAAACGTCCGATACCCTGAAGCCGCAGTTGGACCCGGCCGACACCACGGCCAGGGTCGATCCGGTTCGTGCCTATCGCCCGGCCAAGTCCACGGGTACGGCAGTCCTCCTCTCCTTCCTGCTGCCCGGCGGCGGCCAGGTCTACACCGGCAACTGGTGGAAGGCGGCGCTGATTGCGCCGGCCGAAGTCACGTTGGGGTACTTCTCGGTCAGAGAACACCTGGCTGCCACCAAGAACTGGAACGACGGGGACACGACCGGATACGTTCAGCACCGCGATCGGCGGACAGCGCTGCTTTGGTGGACCGGTGCGGTGCTGGCTTTCTCGATGGCTGACGCCTACGTCTCGGCCCAGATGTACGGGTTCGATCGAGAAATGCAGCTCACCATCGGTCCGACGCGGGCCGGGATTGCTATGGAATTCTAGCCGTGAGTACGTTGGTTGCCGCCGCCGGGAGGTTCCAGATGGACATCCTTGCCCGGGCAACGCGCGAAGCGGCGGGCACCGACTGTGATTCCGGCGGCTGGGGCGAGGCTCACTGCTACGGCAACCGGCTGGAGACCATCAGGTCCGCGCAGCCGTGCGCGCAGGACCCGGGCTTCGGCAAGCTGGATGAAATCCGCACCGACATGGCACTGGTCTGCATCGGCGGAATGGCCCCGGCCTCACCGCGCGAACTCAGACCGTACATCCGGCGTGAGACCGGTCACATCTGGGCGTTTGCGCACTCCGGCCTCGTCAAGCACGAGGACCGGCTTGACACCGGCGGTCGGATCACCGATTCCAAGAACCCGAGCGAGCGGTATTTTCTCTACCTGCTGGGTAAGCTTGAGGAGCAGTCCCCGGCCGAATCCCTGACGAGCGCCATGGCCGCACTCGGGGATGAGGATTCCCTGTCATTCTGCATGATGTGTGCCGATATGGCACTAATCGGCTGCTGGCATGGGGACGCGTCGGAATCGACCGGACAATTGTGGGTGGGAGAAGGCGGGTTGGCGAGGTACTACAGCACCAAGCCGCTCGTTTCCCTGCCCGAGGTCCACTGGCAGGCGATGCCGAACCGGATCGTGCTGGCCATAACGCGTACACGGCGCGAGTTGCCCTAGCCCCGGACTCCGGCCGGCGAGCCCCCGCAGTTCTCCACAACTTTCCTGACTACACCACGCAAAAGAAAACGGCCCACGGGGCCGTGAACAAAGCGTCGTAGGGTGTCTACTTGCGGCCGGGTGTGTTGCCGCCGCGCTGGCCGAATTCCACGAGTTCGCGGAATCCCTTGGGGTCGGACGCCGACGCGATGGCGGTCTCGTAGGTGACCTTGCCGGCGCGGTAGAGCTCGGACAAGTACATGTCAAACGAAATGCTGCCTTCGGACGAACTGGTCTGGATTGCCGACGCCAAGTGCTCGGTCTTGCGCTCACGGATGAGGTTGCGGACTGCCGGCGTGGCTACCATTATCTCATAGCAGCCAACCCGGCCTTTGCCACCGGCCTTGAGCAGCAGACGTTGGGAGAAGACGGCCAGCAGCGAGAGCGAGAACTGGATACGTATCTGGTCCCGGATTTCAGGCGGGAAGATGTCGATGAACCGGGTAATCGTCTCCGGCGCGTTGGTGGTATGCAGGGTGCCGATGACCAAGTGCCCCGATTCTGCGGCCCAGATGGTTGCTTCTGATGTCGCCAGGTCTCGGATCTCGGCGACAAGGATGACGTTCGGGTTGGAGCGCAGGCCCTTCATGACCGCCTCGCGGAAGGACGAAACGTCGACGCCGACCTCGCGCTGGGTTATGAGGCCGTTCTTGTGGTCGTGGTTGAACTCGATGGGGTCTTCGATAGTGAGTACGTGGCGCGGGCTCTCCAGGATGTAGTCGACGAAGGTCGCCTGCGTCGTGGTCTTGCCCATGCCGGTAGGGCCAGTCACGAGGATGAGGCCGTGCGGTCGGTCGAGCAGGTTCTTGATGCGCGGGATGAGGTGCGTAGTTACGAAGAGCTCTTCGAACGTGAGAATTCGGCGCGGAATGAGCCGGAGGGCCATGCCGAAATAGCCCTTCTGCTTGTAGACGGCCACACGGAAACGGGCCATATTGCGGAAGTTAAGGGCGAAGTCGCCGCCGCCGCCGTTGTCGATCTGGGCGCGCA
>CAZVCQ010000136.1:0-7509 GCA_964626085.1 uncultured bacterium | reverse complement strand
TTCCGCCGCATCTCCCGCAAGATCGTACTCCGGTGCCGACCCAGCTGTACTGCAAACTCCGAGATGCTCTTGCCCCAACGGAACATGAACATGATCATCCCGCGCTCGTCGCGCGACACCTGTCGATAGCATCCGTGCATAGCCACTCAGGATAGCTCCTTACAGCTCTCCTGCCTCCCAAGTGTTGCACTTCACTGCTGAACTCGCGGTGGACGGACGGGGTTTAGTGTCGTGTCCCCGTTTCTCCCCGGTCAGGTCTACTGTCCGGCCGTTGATGCGGACGCGGGGTGGTTGTTCGGGCTGACCGACGCGGATTTACGCCGGTGCATGATCAGGGTATAGGCGGCGGGCAGGAAGAAAAGGGAGAGCAACAGGGAGTACAGCAGGCCGCCGATGACGGCTATGGCCATCGGCCTGAGCATGTCGCCGCCTTCGCCGAGGTTCAGCGCAAGCGGCACAAGACCAATGACCGTGGTCAACTGGGTCATCAGGATAGGCCGCAGTCTGACCGGTGCGGCCGCGAGTATGGCGTCCGGAGGGCTCATGCCCTCGCGGTGGCGTTCTTCAGTCAGCGTCAACAGGACCACGCCCTGTGAAGTGATGCCCCCCATCATCACGACCAGCCCGATGAGCACGGTGGTGCCGATAGCCGCACCGGATAGGTAGAGCGCAGCGAAGGCGCCGGTCAGGGAGAGCGGAATACCGAGCAGGACGAGCACCGGCAGGCGCAGGGATTCGAACTGGATGGCGAGAATCGCGAAAGCGAAGAGCAGGGCGAAAAGTATGAGCAGACCCATGCTTCGCTGGTTTTCGGCCATCATCTGCGCCTGTCCGCCCATCGCGTACTCAATGCCAGCCGGCCGGGTCAGGTTGCGGACTGCGCGCTCGGCCCGGGCCGCGGCCTCACCGACGCTGACGCCTTCGGCGTCGGAGCGGACGATGACCTGCTTGACCTGGTCCTCACGGCTGATTCCGACCGGGCCGACCGCCCGGCGTACTTCCGCGACGTCGCGGAGGTGGACAGACGCGCCGGTCGCGGTCATTACCACGAGGTTTTCGATATCGGCCTTGCTGGTGATGCGTTCCCCGGGGACGAGGACGCGGATGTTGTAGTATTCATTGTTCTCCCGGTAACGGGTGGCGACCGCGCCGGCCACCAGCGTGCGCAGGGCGGTTGCCGCCTGGTTCACCGACACGCCCAGGGCCGAGGCCCGGGTGCGATCAACGTGAACACGGAACTCCGGCTTGGTCACCTCGAGTGAGATGCTGACATTGGTCAGGCCGTCGGTCCGGCGCAGCGTGGCCGCAATCTCCTGGGCAAATGCATGGATGTCGGCGAGGCTAGCGCCTCGAACCTTGACCTCGACCGCCTGCTCGCCGACCTGTCTGATGCCCTTCACCTTCGGCTGCATCACCATGACCCGGCCGCCCGGGGCTGGAATCTTGGCGATGACCGGACGCAACCGGTTGATGAACTCCGTGGTCGAGACCCGGCGCCGGCTCTTGGGCACGAGCTGGATGTCAATCTGGCCTTCCTCGGAGATTTCGTAGGTTGCTAGACCCCAGGTCGCACCACCGGCAAGAGTGAACATGCTGGCGATTTCAGGGATACCGGTGATGGCCGTCTCGGCGGCGCGCATGATGCTGTTCACGCGCTCGACCGAGGTGCCGCTTGGCATTTTCACTTTGACCATCACCCTGCCATCGTCCACCAGAGGCAGGAACTCCGAACCGGCGCGACCGGCGAGAAACAGCCCCAGCACGAACAGGACAAGGAACAGGACGACAACCAGCCAACGCTGCCGCAGACCGGCAGCGAGGATTCGCGTGTAGCCTTCGGTTAGGAATCGGACAAAGACGTCAAAACTGCGCGTCAGGCGCGGGGGCTTCCCGGACTGCTCCCGGCGCAGGAGGCGGTCGGACAAGAGTGGCGTCACGGTGAGTGCGACCAAAAGCGAGATGACGACCACGGCCGCGATGACGAGCACGATCTCCTTGAAGAGCAGGGCGGTCAGGCCGGGAATGAACAGGAAAGGCAGGAAGATGGCAAGGAAAGTGAGGGTTGCGGCGACGACGGCAGTGCCGACCTCGCGTGTACCCTGAAGCGCGAACGCCTTGATGCCAGCTGCTCTGCGGCGGGTTATGTTCTCGAGGACGACGATGGAGTTGTCCAGTATCATGCCGAGCGATACGACCAGTCCGCCGAGCGAAAAGAGGTTGAGCGAGAAACCGGCCAGCCGCATGACCAGGAAACAGGCCAAAAGCGTCAGGGGTAGGGCGACCACCATCACGACCACCTGCCGCCAGCGGCCGAGGAACAGGTAGACGATGACCAGCACAAGCAGGGCGGCCACCAGGGCCGACGACTGGACGCTGTTGACCGCTGCATTGACGTAGTCGCCCTGATTTTCAAGCACGGCCACGGCGATGTCCGGCGGCATGTCGCTGCGCAGGTCATCCAGCCGGCGCTGCACACTCCGGGCAACCTGAACCGTGTTGGCGCGGGCCTGTTTGAGCACCCTGAGCTTCACGCAGGGGCGGCCGTCAAGCCGGGTGATAATCCGCGTGTCTTCGTGCGAGTCTTCGACCCGCGCGATGTCGGCAACGCGAACCTCCTGCCCCGCGGGGGTGCGGGTTACGATGACGTTCCTAATCTCGTCGAGGTTGTTGAACTCGCCGACGGTCCGGGCGATGAATTCGCGGTCGCCGACCACGACACGGCCGGCAAAGAGGTCGTGGCTCGATTCAAACAGGACCCGGGCGACACGGGATGCATCCACGTCGTACGCCTGGAGGCGCAGCGGGTCGAGCAGCACCCGGATTTCGCGCTTGAGCCCGCCGAGGATCTCGACTCCAGCCGTGCCATCCACTGCGGCTAACCGGTCGGCCAGCCAGTTGTCGGCCCAGTCGCGCAGCCAGACCGGGCTGCGCTCGTCCGAGGCGATCGTCACCTCTAACACGGGAAGCTGGGACGGATCGGCCTTGAAGATGAGCGGTGGGTCAATGTCCGTGGGCAGGTTGCGCGTGGCCCGGCCCATCGCGGCCAGCACGTCCTGATACGCTGCGTCTACCTCCACGCCGTAGCCGAAGTTCACGAGCAGCGTGTACATCCCTTCGATGCTCGATGATTCGAGGTAGTCAAGGTTGTCCACTGTGGCCATCGCGCGCTCGACCGGTTCGGCAATGTTGGTTTCGATCTCCTCAGGCGTTGCGCCGCGCCACCAGACTTGAACTCTGATCATCGGATATGTCACGTCCGGCAGGTAGTCAACGTCAAGGGTTTGCAGGCTGAAGAACCCGACACCGGCGACCGCGACCGCCAGCACCGCGACTGCGACCGGGTGACGAAGTGCTGTTTCGGTCAGCTTCATGGCTTGGCCGGCGGCGGTGTGTCCTTTTCCCCTTCCATGACGGCGACCCGCTGGCCGTCCTTCAGTGCCTCCTGGCCGGCAATGACGACCGTCTCGCCCTCGGCAAGGCCGGACCGGATTTCGACCTCGTCTGCGGACTCAATTCCGACCGTTACGCGACGGCGGCTGACCGTGCCCTCGGCGTACACGAAGATGAATGGCGAGCCGTCCGGCGCGGTAAGCAGCGTCCGTTCCGGTATAGCGACCGCATCCGCGGCCCGGCCGACGGGCAGTGCGACTCGCGCGAACATTCCGGCTTGAATTCCGGACGGCGGCGAGGCGAGCGCGACCTCAACAGTGCTGGTGCGGGTCTGTTCGGCAACCACGGGGTGAATACGGCGGACTACGCCCTCAAGCGGGCGTTCAGGCAGAGCATCAAGCGAGACCCGGACCGCAGTACCGACACGGCAGGTGGAAAGGTGCATTTCTGAGACCTGGACTTCAACATGGAAGCTGTCGGTGCTCTGGATTTCATACAGCACTTGCCGAGCTGACACCATATCGCCGGGGTCCGCTAGGCGTCGGGCGACAATGCCGTCAATTGCGCTCACGACCGGCGCCGCTTGATACGCGCCGAGCGCAAAGTCAAGCTGCTGCCGCGCTGCCAGAGTATCCTCGCCGGCCCGGCGCCGTCTTTCAAGCTCGAGTCGAGCGGCATTGACAATCTCGTCGCGCACAAACGGGCTGACCGTGGCCAGGACCCGGCCGGCGCCGACCCGGTCGCCTTCGCGGGCCGACATGTTCGTAATTCTGCCTTCAATCGGAGTCAGCACGCCGGCCGAGACTTCGGGATGGACGCTTCCGGACATCTCGATGGTGCTTTCCAGCGTGCGGCGACCCGCGGTTGTCACGCCGACCTTTGCTGGCGGTTGGCCCGAGCCCGCTGCCGCCTGGCGGCTGCGGCAGGAAACCGGCAGCAACGCAGCGGCCGCGGCCGCTGTCGCGATGAAGAGCATTCTCAAGCGGCCAAGACTAACAATGATCGTCATGTTCTTCAACTCCTTGTCTTTGAGCACGGAAGCACACTGCGCCGAGGCTACTTGTCAACTGCACGCTTCATGGATACAAGAGGATTCCCAAGAGGTGGCGGGCGGTTACCACGAGGTCGGCCTGCTGGGTAAGCTGTCGGCTGAGCCACAACTGGCTTTCGAGCATACTGGTTCTCAACTGAATCACGTCGGTACTTGTGCGGCGTCCGGCCTGGTATTCGACCAGCGCCAGGGCTAGGTTGAGCCGGGCGAGTTCCACCGCACGGCGCAGGGACGCGGTCTGCTCCTCGGCGGCTGCAATGCTGCCAAGCGTATTCTGAATACGGACATGAAGGCCCAAGCGGTAGTACCGGGCATCGGACTCGACGGACCGGTGACGCAGCTCTGCGGCCCGGACCGAGTTGGTCGTGCGCAGGCCGTCAAAGAAGGGGAAGTTTGCGACAACCCCGACACCGGAGCGTTGGTTGTCGTCGAGTGAGAAGCCTGCATTCCAGAACTCCCATCCGTGCCAGGCCTGAAGCGCCAGACTCGGCAGTTGTGCCGAGCGGGCAACCCCGGCCGCGGCGCGAGCCTGCTCAAGTTGGGCGGCCCAGGCTGCGAGCAATGGGTGGTTTGAGTCGGCCACGGCCAGAGCCGAGTCAGGGTCAAAACCCAGCGCCAGCTCCCCGATCGAGTCGGCAGGGTGGAGCGTGGTTCCGGGCGCGAGTCCGGTCAACAAACACAGGTTGCGTCCGGCGGCAGAGCGGTCGGCGAGCGTAGCGATAATGCGTGCTTCGATGTCAACGAGCGCCGCTTCGTGTCGTCCCACATCGACCGAGGAAACCCTGCCAGCCCGGGCTAGCAGACGGGTGAGTTCCAGTTGTGCTTCGGTGCCGGTCCGATTCTGCTCAAGGACCGCGAGTTCGGCATTGAGCAACTGCAGACGGTGGTAGCGTAGCGCGATTTCGAGCTTGAGGTCAAGGCGGGCCTGGGCCAACAGGGTACTGCTCCGCTTCACTGTTGCCTGGCGCAAGTGGAGTTGTGCCGAACGCTGGCCGCCATCGTAGACGTTCTGGCGCAGGTTGAAAGTGCCGAGTACGTCGTGGGGCTGGTTGCCGATGAAAGGGATCTTGGTGCTGGGGATGATGTCGAGATAGGAATAACTTGCCTGGGCTGAGAGCTCAGGAAAGTAGGTGCCGTACTGACCCTGGAGTTCGGCGGAATCGGCAGAGAGCGTGTGGCTGCGGGCAATCAGACCTTCATTGTGCACAAGACCGAGCTCCCAGAGCCCGGCTACCGAGACGACCAAGGTATCGCCAGCGCGGACAAGACCGACGAGCAGCGCAGTGCCAACCAGTACCAGCAGCCGCAGGCGGGAGCTAGACATGCTTCTCGTGGACGGACGAGAACACTTTGTGCTTGAATGTGCCCAAGGCCGCTCGGGGTTCGGACTGCATCGCGGGGAAGTTCGCTGACGGCCTGCGGTATTCATGGGCGTGTAATGCGTTTACGGCTTGCGGCGGCGTCGGCGGGCAGGCTTGGTCGGCGGTTTGTCGCGGGCGACGGGTGGTTCACCGAGTATGTCCGCGGGTGTCTTTCTGCCGCGGTCGGTTCGGTCGAAGTCGGCATCGATACTCACTGGGGTCCGATGTCGTCAGTCACTTGGACCGCTTGTCGCGCGCAAGAAAGAGGGATGGTTTGGTTCTGGCTCCGAGAATCCTGTCCGCTTCTTTCTCGACGAAGGCCAGGTATTCCCGCATGCCCATCCGTTTCGCCTCAGCCGCAAGTTCCTCTTTGATACGCCAGACTTCCTCTTGCCAGTCTTTCTTGTGTTCCTCGTCACGCTTCATAGACCACGACCTCCTCGGGTGTCATGATTCGGAAGTTGAACTCATAGCCGCTGCCCAGCGTGATTGCCTTGACCTGCCGCTCCACGCTCAGGTTGGCGATGTGGCGGAAGTTCCAGGTTACCAGAATGTCGAGTTCAGGCCGGACGACCATGGTGGCGATGTGCACGGCATCATCGACCTTTGTCGCTGGTATCGCGCCCTTGCTCACGTATGCCTCCGCGAGCAGGGCCACGTCACGTTGTAGGTCGGCATCCAGCTTCAGAACCTGGATACCAGAGTCGTCGAGCAGGTCGAACATGGCGTCCCGGAGTTGCTCGTCCTCCGTCCTTTCCAGTTCCAGCACGGTGGCGGCTCCGGCGTAGCCTTCGAAGATGCCGTCCCGGATCTGGGCGAACAATCGGTGCGTTGCGTCGCGTCTGTTGCGATTTACCTCGCGCCGGTCGAAGTGGAACCCGAAGACCGAGGTCTCAAGATAGAGCCTGGTTCTCTTTATCTGCGGGTCTTGCCGGAAAACCCAGAAGCACGGCCGTGACCGTTCCTCTGTTGGTGTCGAGGGGCGCTTGTTGTGCTTGCAGTGTCTCGGTCGGAGTCCCCCGACCTGTCTCCGTCCGCACTGCCGACAGCCCCCAACTCGCAGCGGATCGCCTCCGCGCTCGGGCATCCGTCGAGCGCTGCCTCAACCCAGTAGTCGAGAATCTTGTGCTGGAGTTCGACCGAGGTGTAGCGGTCGCGAAGGCTCCGCCGAGCTCCCCGCCACGTGAGTTTCATTCTGCCGGGGGACTTCGGAATCCGAATGTCTCGAAGATAGCGCGCGAAGTCCCTGACCTCGGTCTGCAACTCCTCAGGCAGTTCCTTTGTTACTTCCAGCACTTCATCGAATGTCTTCACATTTCACCTCGCGTCTGCTGAGTCAATATAGCCCCTTCTCGGCGCTAAATCAAGCGCAGGCAGGCAGGATTCGCCACTGGCCTTCCTGACGGTGGGCTTTTCTTCGACCTTGGCCTGATGACCGGCAGTGAGTCGGATGACTTTGCCTGCCTGGTCGGCCTGTTGCAGGCGCGGGAACGAGTACTGCTGCCGGTGCTGGAGCGGACGCCGTTGCGAGGCGCGGAACGAGGGCTGGAGCGAGCGCCGTTGCAGCAGCCGGAGCAGGTGCTGTTCCGGGTGCTGGTGCAAGGGCTGGAGCAGCGGCTGCCGCGATGCGAGGGCCGGGTGCTGTTCAAGGTGCAGATGAAGCACCGGGAGCAGGGGTTGTTGCGGTTCTAGGAGCGGGTGCTGACG
>CAZVCQ010000135.1:0-7549 GCA_964626085.1 uncultured bacterium | reverse complement strand
CGTAATCTGCCAGACCGGACCCAACGATGCGGCAACGCCTCCAATCCCCGGCCCGGCGCAGGCCGCGCGCCGATCCGCCGGCGCGGATGTCGGGACAGGGATCTCGCGGTCTATCGCACTGCTCTCACCCATGGGTTTCGAGACCGGGACGCCGAGCGCGGGGACTTGCGCTTTGTCTCTGTCCGGAGCTACCGTGGTCATCGCGCTCGTCACGTCGCTGTCCTTCACACACAGCGCTCCGCCGCCCGGGACCGAATCGGTCGCGGGGGTGACACAGAGCTGATAGAAGGCCGACACGGTGTCATCCAGTTGGAAGGCAATGTACTGGCCGTCCGGGCTATAGACTGGCTCCTCGCAGTCCTCGTCCATGTCGACGACCCTCTGCTCCGGCGCGGACGTCGGGTACTGGCATTGATATATCTGCTCTCGCTCGGTCAGCGTGTCGGTCTTCGAGTAGCAGACCATCGTACCCTGCCAGTTCCAGCGGGGCTTCGACGCCTCGAGCCCGTCCATCAACGGCTCCTCCTGGTCAAGCGTAGGGCCGCACGGGGTCGAGCCCCCGGGGCTCGGCGCGCCCGCGAGCAGCGCCTCTGGCGGGGCTGGCCTGTAGAACCAACACTCGTTGCACCTCTGGCCCTTGGTCGCGTATAGCCCCTCCCCCGGCACCGTGACAATGTCCGCCCCGGCCTTGACACGCCTTGTTAGGCCGGGTGAGCCGGCTGGCGGCATCGGATCGAGTTCAGTCCATGAGTCCCAGTCGGGGTCGTATCTCCAGAATTCCAGCCGGTTGTTGCCCTTAAGCGCATAGATGCTGCCATCGTACCACGTGCCACAGCAACCGTCGCCCGGCCTCCTTTGGCCGGGCATACCAGACCTGTGCCAAGCACTCCATTCGCCCGTCAACACGTCATAAAGCCACAACTCGCGGTACTTGGACTTGTGAGCGTAGATCGTCTGGTCGCCATCATACACCAGCCACGACCCGAGATCCCATCTGTACCCCGCTGGTGGTAAGGCCAGCAGTTCCCAGGAATCGCCGCCGACGTTGAATCGCATGAAGCCGCCGTAGTAGCCCTTGAGCAGGTACACGAAACCGGCATCTCCCACCTTCACGTAGACCAGATCCGACCCTTTCCTGACCTTCTTCTGGTTCGCGCCTAGCGGAACATCCGGCATCTGGTGCCACGAATCACCGGCGCTGTCGTACCTCCAGAACCCAAGCGTGTTGTTCCCCTTGACCATGTAGACGTGGCCGTTGTCGTCCGCCGCTCCGCGGCAACCCTGGCGCGGGAGCTTGTGGTCATGACCTTTCTCAATGTTGTGCCTAGGTACCCAGCAGTTCTCGATGGGGTCGTAGCTGTAGAAATCCCGCGTGTTGTTCCCCTTGGCCGCGAAGATGAGTCCCAGCGTGGTGTCGTACGTCAGCCAGCTTCCGTCCTTAATTGGCCTTTTCGACGCTTCATAGGGCATCAGCGCCATCTCGAACCACCCCGGCGTCCGTGGTATCTCAGGCAATCCCTGGATGAAGGGCAGAATCGGGGTGTGCTGCATACCGACCTGCGAGTGATACGTGTGTCCTTCGCTCACTACAACGCTCACTTGCGTCGTTTCGGTAATATTCACGGCAAGCGTTACGTGGCCGCCGGGATCGGTTCTGCCCACCGCATATGTCCCGCCGCCGCAGATGCAGGCCAACGCTGACTCAACGGGCGTGCTCGTGTCCTTGAGCGTAACCGTAAGGACGAGTGTCGTTTCCATCCCAACTCGGAATGAATCCGGCAGCCCGGTCACGTCTACCGACTCCGGCATCCCGCCAATCCAGATCGGCATTGTGGGGTCGCCGAGCATCAGTGAACGCAGTAGAGAGACAAGCCCATTCGGGGAGCTGCTGCCCCCGTGCGCCACGAAGTATGCATCCGAGTACATCTTGACGCCGCCCAGGTCGAACACTGGGGCGTAGTACCGACAATTGCCAACTGCGTCCCGGATAGTGTCGCAGTCATAGAGAGCCCTCACGAGCGAAGAGCACTGCATGACAGCCGGATTGAAGACCGACCCGGTCGCGCCAAAGGACGCGACCGCACCGCCTGGCGACTTGCGTATCCAGGCCTCGGCGAGACATTCCTTCTCGACTGGGTCAGTGCTGTTAATCGCGCCACAAAGGCAAGCCACATTCATCACCACTGGGGTCACGCCCTCATTCTGAAGCGCGTAGATGCTGGAGCAGTCCCAGTTGCAGGCTGAGGAATTCTTGTTCCACCGATGCCAGCAGTCGGGAAGGCCATGACCGGCATACAACAGAAACCCAGTTCCCGCATCTATGGTGTCGCGAACGTCCCTATTGTCCATACCCTCTATGTACCCGTTGATGATGGACTTACCGTCGGCCGGGTCCCAGTACCGGTAGTATGGCATGCTGTCTATCTTGGCGATCTCTTCCCGGAACACGATTGGTTTGTCAGCTCGGTTCGCAACGAAGGTCATCTTGGTCAACCAGTCGCTAGTGAGCGGTGGGTCCCGCTGATAGCGGAGAATCTTGCCGATGATGGTATCGAGGCTCGCGCAAGACCCGTTGCGCGGCGAGATGCGAGCAACGCACACGTCCGGGTAAAGATCGAGGGCCCCGGTGGAGGCGAAGTCGTCGAGACAGGAGTAGTAGAAGTCGCTGTAGGCCGTGCCGCGATTGTCCCAACCGCGCTCCGGGTAGGCGTGAAGCGGTATCTGGGTCGGCGCAGCGGCCTCACCAATTAGAAGCACCCACCGTAGCGCCGGGTTAGACTGGTATTCCTGTTGAATGGCGCTTCTGAGCGATACATCAGTCCACATTATTCCATAGACCACAGTATCCGCATAGCCACGACGCCGTATCCACTGCAGCAAGGCTCGTACGCTATCGCTGGCTTCGTAGCTGCTATGGCAGAACACCATGCATTTGATGCCGGTCAGCGAGTCCTGGGGAACGACGGGCAGGGACAGATCAGCGAAGTTGTCGACGAATCGAGCGTACAGCGGCGTCATCCAGTCTGCGGCCTGCCCCGTATAGACGGCGCCGCCGGAATACGTGACTGTGACTACGACGCTGTTCGCGACGCATATCGTACCCTGCGCCGGATTCACATGTACGGGCAGGACATCCAAGTTGAGTACCTGCAAGCCACGCCAGTTGCCGGTATACACTGAGCGAACGAAGGTATCTGGGTAGAAGACATTGCAGGTGTCGTAGAACACGCGGTCGAACGCGAACGGGACGATGGTGTCGTTCAGGCTGACCTCCTCTTGCTCCGGGTACACCCTGCCCACGGTCAAGTTGTGTGTGACAAGAGTCTGCACGACGACGGCCGTGCTGCAGCCATTGGGCACTGCCAGGAGCACCGGGACGCGCAGCAGTTGAGGTCTTCCAGGGGCCATAGTCGCGTAGTTCGCGCCGTCTATGGTCAAAACGACGAATGGCATTGTGTCAACGACGACCGTGGCCGTCTCCGGATCCGGGACTAGCACCTCGAACGTAGTGTGCGTCGGATACTGCTCCAAGATTCTCACGCTTGCAGCACCTGCGCCCTGAGCGTTCACCGCAAGGGCGACTACTGCGAGCAGCATCGTGATCGCTGCTCTACGTTCAGCTCTCATCTCTCCCTCCTTGAGCGCAGCCTGGCGCTCCGTTTTCGCTTACCTCAACTTAACGGCCTTGGCACGGGCACCTCCCGCCGCTGTCACCACGTACACGCCCGGCGGCACCAGCCGAGCTTGGCTATCCCGGCCGTCCCAGGTCAGCCGCAGCCCGCTCGCGGTTGACTTGGCCGCGTTCATCGATCGCACCAGCCGGCCATCCTGAGCGTAGACTCTGACCTCTCCCAATGCGGTCGCCGTACGGGAGGCTACAGACAATCGGTCACGGAACGGACTCGGGTCCAACAGCAGCGCGAATGCCGTGTCCGGCTCACTGCGCGGCGTCCAGGGCATGCTCGCATCTCTTATCACATAGACCTTGTGACAGCCGAGATGCCCGACGTACAACCTCTTCTGGACAGGTGACGCGGCAACCACGAACGGGTTCTCTCCAACCGGGAGCGTCTCGAGGAGCTGGCGACCATCGCCAGACAGCACGATGACCTCATCGGTGAAAGCGCTGGTGCAGTAGAACCGATCCGACAGTGGGCTCCAGCAGATGGCATCGACAACATCCCCCGCTCGAATAACAGCATCCACCGTATTCGACGCAGCATCTATGGCGTAGAGTCTGCTGTCGTGATCAGCGGCTGAGGCCAGCACGACGCCGCGCACGTCGCTGCCCGACAGCGCGTCGACGTCGTGGTCCTGAGCAACTCGTATCCTCGCCACGACAGAATCTACACATCCGTCGAGCACAACAACCTCGTCGTCCCCACCGCAATAGAACTTGTCCACGCTGCGGCAGTAGTAGCCCGCATTGGGATACCCACCAACAATCACTGTCGCAAGAACCAGGTTTGTCGTCATGTCGACCACCGAAATCGAATGGTCGTCATAGTTCAGTACGTAGAGCTTCCGCCGTAGCGTGTTGATGTGCATCTCGATTGGGCACCGGCCAACCGGAATGTAGGTCAGCAACGAATCGACCGCGCAGTCAACAACGGCTACCTGCGCGGAGTTCTGGCAACTCACGTATACGCGGTCCAAGACGGAGTCCCAAACCGCCATCGTCGCACCCGGTATCGAGATCGCCCTCACCCGTGAGTGCGTCTGCCCATCTACGACCAAGAGCGAATCGGTCCACTGGTAGGTACAGAACGCCTTGTTGTCCAGCGGATCATAGCAGACCGACAAGGCTCCGGGGAGGGGGAACTGCGACACTACGCGATTGCTGTCGCAGGAGATGGCAAAGAACCAGCCAGACTCACTTGCCCCGTAAATGACGTCCTCACGTGAGTTGTAGGCTAGGCTCCCGACCCAGGCGCCCCCGACGTCAATCGAATCCTCGACGTACTGCGCGCGACCTGTCGCAACAAGCAGACAGCACAGTAGCAGCGCGGCGAACAGGCAGTGCCGGGGGGTGATGTTCACTGCAAACTACATCGGCCTGGTTCTGTTAGCGGAACACTGTGAATGACGTACCGGCGGAGGAATGTGGGACAGCGTCCGGTGGACAACAAAGCCAAACGACACGACCGGCCGCAGGTCGCCAGACCTGCAATTGGCTGAAATGTCCTGCCCGGTCAGATATCCGCAGTCACCACTACGAGCACCTTTCACTCCAATACAGTGAATGCACGTTGCATGCCTGTGGTTCTTATCAACGAAAGTGATTGACCCGCCGCGAGATAGCACCGCCCGTGACAACGCGCCGCCGGGACCGGCTGACTGCGTGCGTGGAGAGCTGCACTCGTATGTCAAATACCATCAACCGGTTAGACTGGCGCGACACATGCACTTGTCGCATCCGGCGGCTGCAGCCGCTTCAGACTTGTGGGACGGGGATTTCCGAGGAGACAAATAGTAGTAGAGACCTGGCGCAGCCGTCTCCCCTGCCATCCACACCAGCATTTCAGCTTACGGATTGCCGATTGTAGATTGGCGCGGCCAGAGGCCGCGAGTTGCCAGTTATCAGTTACCAGTAACCAATAGCCGAGAGATTCCCCCACTCCGCTTCGCTCCTAATGCGCAACTCACCGTAGGAACGAATCGAATGACAGGACGACACCTGGCGTTCTTGGCGGCTGTCTGATCTCCGACTGACGATTGTCGAGTGTCGATTGCTTGAGCCCTTGGTGCCTTGGTGTCTTTGTGGCAGGACTTCTCCTCCCTCCCTCTGCCTTTTGACTTCGCGGGAGGCGTTCGCTATACTGACCGGCCATGCGAGGGTGGCGGAATTGGCATACGCGCTGGATTTAGGATCCAGTCCTTAACCGGATGGGGGTTCAACTCCCCCTCCTCGCATGTAAGGAAGGGATCCAGGGGTCAAGGAATCGAGGATTCAAGGGCCGGACGTAGGTCACTTGGACTTCGAATCCCGGAATCCTGGAATCCCGGAGTTCTCGAATCCTCTGCTATTTGACAAGGAGCTTTGATTGGAAAAGATAGTCCGGTCACCGAAAGAGTGGCTGCGCGAGATTGACGTTACAATTGAACCCGAGAAGCTTAAGGCGAAGATCGAAGAATCGTACGTCGATCTGCAGCCCAAAGCCGTCGTCCCTGGATTCCGGGTGGGCCACGTGCCGCGCGCGGTGCTCGAACGCCGCATCGGCGGCCAGCTTGAGACCGCTGCCGCCGAGGAGCTGGTCGAGGACGCGATCCGGGAAGTCCTGACCGATGACTCAATCAAGCCAGTCACCCAGCCCAAGTTCACCGACCTCGAAATCGCACCGGACAAGACCATCAAGTTCCAGCTCTCGTACGAAGTGCTTCCCGATTTCCAGATGAAGGATTACGTCGGCCTGGCGCTCAAGAAGGAAGAGCCGACCGGGTTTGAGGCTGAGTTCGAGCGCCGGCTGGAGGAGCTGCGCGAGAAGTGCGCGACCTTCAAGCCGGTCAGCCGGCCCGCGCAGGAACACGATTTCGTCGTGGTCGACTACAAGACATACGTCGAAGACACTGAAACCGGCAAGCCGCGCACCAATGTGATGATGGAGCTGGGCGACGCGATGAACTCGGCCGAGGTCAACACGGCGCTGGTTGGGACCCGGCCCGACGATGAGCGGACCGCCGTGACCACGTTCCCGGCCGACCACAAGGACGAGAAGCTAGCCGGCAAGACCCTGACTTACAGGTTCGCGGTCCGTGACGTGAAGGAGCGGATCATGCCCGAGGTCAACGAGGAGTTCGCCACCGACCTCGGATTCGAGAGCATGGACAAGCTGCGCATCGAGATCAACGAGTCGATACTGGCCGACCGCCACCGCCTCACCCAGAACGGGCTGAAGAACCAGGCTTTCGACTTCCTCACCGCCGAGCACCAGTTCGAGCCGCCCGAGTCGTGGGTCGAATCGTCGCTCGACCGCCTGCGCACTCAGTACAACCTGCCCGAAGACGATGCAACCCGGGAAAAGTTGATGCCGGTCGCGCAGAAGTGGGCGAAGTTCGACTGCATCGTTGCCCGGATTGCCGAGAAGGAAGGCATCACCGTAACCGACGAGGAACTGAAGGAGCAGGCGCAGGAGGTGGCCGAGGAATCGAAGCGGCCGGTTGACGAGGTCGAGTCGATGCTCGGCAGCGCGGTCTACAAGAACCAACTCCTGCGTGAGAAGGTGCTCAAGCTCATCGTGGAGAAAGCGAATGTCACCTGAGAGAGAAACCGCCAGGGACGCCCAGACCGCCAAGTCCGGGCCGGATTCTGCCACCAAGACACCAAGACACCAAGGGTTCGGGCTGTCGCCAGTCGCCAATCGCCAATCGCCAATCGAAAATGAGACGGAGGTTCCCGTGTTAATTCCAATGGTCATCGAACAGACCGGCCGGGGTGAGCGTGCCTACGACATCTACTCCCGGCTGCTGAAAGAGCGTATCATCTTCCTGGGTTCGCCGATTGACGACAACGTCGCCAATCTCATAGTCGCCCAGTTGCTCTTCCTCGAGG
>CAZVCQ010000134.1:0-7564 GCA_964626085.1 uncultured bacterium | reverse complement strand
CCGTCGGGCGCGAAATCCAGTCGATCCTGTGACTCAATGTCGGGTTTAGGGGAAGTGACAGGCATACTGCCTTTCTGATTTGACACGCGTGAGAGCGTAGATAGAATAACTTATCAGCCTGATGTGTGCGGCCGTGGGTTTACTGGTCCTGCTCAGTGCTGGCCCGATCGGGTTCAGTACTGGGGCAACCCCGTTCCCCTCCAAGTACCCAGCCACCCTGACTTCATTCGAGTGGCAGGCCATCGCATCACCACAATACGCAAGCGAGTCATTCGTAGTAACGATACTCGCCAAGGACGAGAACGGCAGCAGCTATCCGTTCAATGGTACGGCGCTTCTCTCCACGACCCGTGGTGACACTTTCGTGAACCCGAACTATGTGACGTTCAGCAACGGCGTCTGTGCCACGAACGTCATCGTGACCCTTGCCGAGAGCCTTGCACTGCAATGCTCAAAGGACGCGGCCGCAGGGACAAGCAACGTCTTCGAGGTCCGTCCGGGCGCGGCGAGTCGGCTGATGGTGATTCTGCCCGGCGAGCAACTCACGCCCGGGCACCCGGGAGGGCGCGCCGGACGACCCCAAGATGAGACAGCGGGCGACACGTTCTCCTTCCAAGTCTACGTGACTGACGAGTGGTTCAACCAGATAGATGAAGGCGACGACAGTGTCTATTTCGGTTCCGATGACAGGTTTGGCCAACTCCCGCCCGGCGGCCAGTTGTCGAACGGAACAGGTTCCTTCACCGCCAGCTTGCGCACTGCCGGCCAACACCGTATCTTCGCGATGCCGGCGCTCGGGCAGTCGCTCGTTACCGACACTTCGTCAGCGGTCAGCGTCTTTGCCGGGCCGTACAAACAGATGCTCCTCTTTGCGCCGGGCGAAGCCCTGCTTCCCGGCGACACAACCACCTCGGTCTGGGAGTCTCCGGGCAAGGGTGGGACGCCGAACCCGCAGTACCTGCGAACCCCGTTCCCTATCACCGTCTACGCTTGCGACCGATGCTGGAACCTTGTGGCCGGGCCTGGCGACACGGTGTACCTCCAATCGCACTTTCCGATGTGGTTCTCGCCCTGGGGGGTCAAGCTGCTCGATTCTGCCGTGTTCGGAGTTCAGTTCCTCACGCCGGGACCGAACGAGGTCATCTGGGCGAGCGCCCCGGCAAGAGGCGACTATTCATACCCCACGTTCTTGAACATCCGCGCACGTGGGACGGAGCTTGAAATCACCGCTCCGGATACTGTCCGCTCGGGTGAAACAACGCATGTATCCACCCGCGTGTTGGACGCCAACGGCGATCCGATCGTCGCGGCCCTGGTTCAGTGTTCAGTGGTCAAGGGCAGTGGAACTATGCTCGAGCCGGCGCTGCTGACCGATACGCTCGGGTACACCACGGCCCATTTTGTCTGCATGCCCAGTCCTGCGTCCGAGCAGGATTCCATCAGGATTAGCTCCGGCGAGGCTGACACGGTCATCGGTATCTACGTCCGTCACCTCTCTGATAGCCTGTTCGCCTTCCCCAACCCATTCGGGTCCATCAACCGCGACCGAACACTGATCTTCTACTCGCTGCATCGGGCTTCCTCGGTCAAGGTGAAGATCTACGACCCGTTCGGCAACGAAGTATGGTCGCGCCGCTACAGACAGGGGGAACCCGGCGGTATGTTCGGAGACAACACCGTCTTCTGGGACGGCACCAACAACAAAGGTCAGCGCGTCGCCAGCGGCATCTACCTGATCCAAGTCCTGGGGACGCTGGGCACCGGCATTGACTACAAGGGCCTCTACCGCGTAGGGGTAGTCTGGTGAAGAGGACCCTGCTTGTGGCTGGCTGGCTGGCTGCCTTCACGGTCGCGATGGGTGACGGCGGAACGCCGGGTGAGTTCCTGAACTACGCCATCGCACCACGCAGTCTCGGTATGGGCAAGGCCTTCACGGCCATCGCCGATGATGTCCAGGCCTGCTATTTCAACCCTGCCGGGCTGGTCCAGCTCGACGCCCAGGAAGTGATGCTGGCACACTCCCAGCTCTACGGCGCCCGTCTTGAATACGTCGGATTCGCGCTGCCCACCAGGGAGGCCGGCACATTCGGCGTTTCCTTGATCAACTACGGCTCTGAAGGCATTGACTCAAGAAGCCCCGAGAACTACCGGTACCAGACCTACTTTTTCGCTGAGAACGCGTTCATCGCCGCCTATGCCTACAGCCCGTGGCAGTTCCTGGGATTCGGCGGCAACCTGAAGCTGATTACGAAGAACGTCTCACTGTATTCCGGTGTCGGCGTCGGGGCCGACGTCTCGGTCCTCGTGAAGCTGCCGCGCCCGTTCAGCTTCGGCCTCGTTCTCCAGAACCTCATTCAACCGGTCCTCACGCTTCAGGATATCCCGGAGCACTATCCCCGTAACCTGCGCGCCGGTGCCGCAGTCCGGCTGCTCGACGACCGCGTGAGAGTCGATGCGGACTTGGTCATGACTGATTTCTCCAGCGGCTCACGTCGCAGCATCCTGCCTCACGGTGGGATCGAGTTCGAATTACTGCCCGACATACTCATCCCCCGCGTTGGCCTTGACGCCAATGAGATCGGCATCGGCCTGGGCGTACGCCAGACTTGGGGCAAGATGGCTTTGGGCGCCGACTACGCATTCCTGCTGCACCATCAGTCCGGCTACACGCTCGCCCCCACTCACAAAGTCGGCGTGTTTCTGTCCTTCGCCGGCTACCGCGTCTGGATTGACGCGCAACCGGCGCTGTTCAGACCGACGCCCGAAGACAAGCAGAACGTCCTCTGGATGGACGTACGCCTGATGGCTCGTGCGGACGTCAAGCGTTGGCAGGTCCGAGTGAAGAACGTATTCGGCGAGGTAGTTCGGTCGTTCAGCGGCTGGGATGATCCGCAGCCACGAATGACCTGGGACGGCTTGGACGATGCCGGGCGTCTGGTTTCCGATGGACACTACTACTACGAAATCGTGGTCGTCGACGAGCGCAACCGACCGCTACGCTTCTCCGGCTCACTGACCGAGATTCGCACCAGTGGGCCCACCGGCAAGCTCGAAGTCCAGCCCCAACAGCCCTAGGTGACAATGGTTCCGGCTCTGCTGGCCGTGCTGCTCATCGGCGCGCTGTCTCCTGAGCAGTCGCGCCAACTTGCCGAGCGGTACAACTCCGCCCAGGCCGCGATCAATCAACGCGACTACGCGAAGGCCGGTGCAACCCTCAGCACGCTGGTCCGTGACTTCGGCTCGAGCGAATTCGGTGACGAACTGCGTTACGCCTTGGCTGAGACGTACTTCAACCTCGGCCAGTACGACCACGCCGCCGACGTCTTCGGCCAGCTGCTTGACCAACCTCACCACTCGTATATCAGACCGGAGGCCATGTACGGGATGGCGATCTCCGAAATCATGCGGGGCAACCTGAAGCGGGCACAGCTCACGCTCGAGCAGCTGTCGAAGCAGCAGGGCTACGATACTGATGACCGCACCAGCTTCGCACTGGGCGTGCTCCACTACTTCCTGAAGGACTACGACCAGGCGATTGCCAAGCTCAACGGCCTCGAGTTGCCGGAGGCGAAGTTCTACCTCGGCAAGGCCTACGCCATGACCGGTCGGCCCTTGCCCGCCGTCCTCAAGTTCAAAGAGGTTACCGATGACGTACCGAACACATCGCTGGCCACGATGGCCCACTTCGCCGCCGGCCAAGCGTTGTTCGTCAACCACGACTACGACGGCGCGCAGGCCAAGTTCCAGTTCTTCGTGGACAACTTCGCCTACTCGCCTCTGGCCGACTATGCCCGGTACTTCCTGGGTTGTGCCCTGATCGCCCGGAAGCAGTACGTGTCGGCAATCGCGAACCTCACGCCCGCGACGCGGAACAGCAACAACCTGCTGGCCGCGCACGCCAACTACTTCATCGGCTATGCAGACCTGGCGCTGGGTCGGGCCCAGCCTGCAGTCGAGCGGTTCCAGCGCGTGCGCGCCAACTACTCGCGGACGCGGGTCGCCAGCTACGCCAACCTTCAGCTCTCGCGGGCGGTGCTTGCCACCGCCGACACAGCACAGGCCCTGCTTGCCACCAGCCAGTTGGCGACGATGTTCAAGACCGGTGACCTCTCGGGCATCGGCAACTATATGTCCGGGGTCATCTACCACCAGCTCGGCGAATACGACAATGCCGCGCGGCAGTTCGAGACAATCCTCGTGAGCCACGGTGGGACCGCCCTGCGCGAACCGGCGTGCGCGATGTTGCTCCTGGCACTCAACAGCTCGGGCCGCTACGAGCAGGGCATGGCGCTCGGTACGAAGTATGTCGCTGACTACCCGACCGACACCACCGAGTGGCGCGCCAAAACACTCTACTTCCTTGCTGATGGATTCTACTATGACCGCAAGTACAGCGAGGCCGATGCCTTCTATCAGCAGGCGTACGCCCATCCGGCGGCTTCCGTTATCGCCGTCTATGCGCGGCTCGGCCGCTGCTACAGCCTGTATCATCTGGGCCGACTCGACGAAGCCGTGCGGGGCTTCAAGGGATTGCTCAACGCTCGTCTCGCTGATACGCTTTTCACCATCAGCGCCTATCTCGGCTACGGATACTCGCTTTTCAACCAGAGGGAATACCTGAAGGCGCTCGACGTATTCGAACCCCTGTACAAAACTTTTCCGGGACGGGAACTGGCCGCGGTCCCGGCTTACTTCTATGCCGGGTACAGCTACTACCAGCTCGGCTACTACGGGCAGTCGGTCAATGCCTGGGGCGAGCTGATCAACAAGTACCCGGCCGACAGCGTGAAGACGCCGGAGGCGGCTTTCCGCAGCGGCGACACCTACTTCAAAGCGCTTGAATACGACAAGGCGATCGGCGTGTTCAACTTCGTCGTCGAGCGCTATCCGTTCTGCGAGTTCGGACCACCGTCCCAGGCGCTGATTGCGCAGTGCTTCTACAACCGCAAGCAGTATCTCGACGCGGTCCGGGAGTACCAGAAGTTCCTTGACCTGTACCCCGGTGACCCGCAGGTCCCCAGCGTCCGCAAGAGCCTCGAAACCAGCTACTATCTGGCCGGCCAGGAAGACTCGGCAGTGATGGAGGACTTCCTCAGGCGGTTTCCACAGTCGGAGCTGGCGGCTGCGGGCCAGTACGACAAAGGCAAGTCTCTCTTCGACGCGGGGAACCACGAGCAGGCCATCGTCGAAGTGCAGAAGGTCGTGGTGAATTTCCCCGGTTCACCGATTGCCGCCGACGCGCAGATCCTGACCGCCGAAGCCTATTCGCAGATTAAACGCTGGCCCGAAGCCGCGCAGGCATACCAGAGATTTCTCGACTACTTCCCGAAACACGAGCAGCGGGCCGGCGCGGTCTTCAACATGGCGACCGCCTACTTCAACCTCGGCGACTACAAACAGAGCCTCAAGTACTTCCAGATGGTAGTTGACTCGTTCCCGCAGTCTGAGTTCGGCGAGAGCGCCAAACAGAACACTGAAATATGCCGCAAACGGCTCGGCGCCGACCAGATGGAAGGCGCCGGCTCCGAACCCGGGCCAGCGGTTCCTGAATCCGGCAAGGCTGCCCCGGCTCCCGCACCAACCCAAGGAGACAAACGACCATGACAATAATGGGCAAGAGCCTGTTCAGTGTGATGCTCGACCCGGTCATGCTAATGCTGCTCGCCGCGTCGATTGCCGCGCTTGCGCTGGTCATCGAACGCCTCATATATTTCCGCAAGAACCGCTGCAACACGACCCGCGGCGTGCTTGAGTTGCGGCGGCAGCTCTCGTCCGGCGGTCTCTCCGCCGGTCTGGAATGGGCCAAAACCCAGCAGAACCCGATGGGCCGGATGTTCGCCCTGATCCTCGAGAACGCAACGCTCAATGCCGAAGAACTCGCCGACCTCAGTTACAGCCTCATCATCGACGAACGCATCAAGCTCGACCACCTGCTCGGCGGCATGGGCACACTGGCCAACGCCGCCACCCTGCTCGGCCTGCTCGGCACCGTCACCGGCCTGATTAGATCCTTCAACCAGATCAGCGCCACCAAGCAGGCCGGCCCGGACGTGGTTGCCGGCGGCATCGCGGTCGCGCTGCTGACGACTGCCTGGGGCCTGGGCATCGGCATACCCACACTCTTTGCGTACAACTACTTCAACAAAAAGTCAAGCGACCTGGCGATGCAGCTCGAGGCCGCGGCGGACAGGGTCATCGTGATGCTCGGCCGGGCGCATCCGAGGACCGGCAGTTCGGCAACCGCGGCAAACCCGACCCCGGCGCCTGTGCCACCACCGACTGAAGACGCGAGCTGGAAGTTCTGATGCGCCGCCGACACGTTGAACGCCGGAGGAACGACGGCCTGATCGTCAACTCGCTGGTTGACATCGCCCTCTCCCTCGTCATCGGGTTCATGGTGTCGATGCCCATCTTCTTCGAGAACGGCATCTTCGTCTCGGCACCAGGCGTGGCCCAGGCCGGCGGCGCAGTGGCGGCCGGCTCGGATATCAAAGCGAACATCTTCCTGGCCAACGACGGCCGGTTCATGCTCAACGAAGTCCAGGTCCCGGAGGACAGCCTCCGCGTGCTGCTTCCGCGCCTCCTCGACCGCAGCGTCGCGCGCCGGGTCGTGATCTCGAATGAAGAACTCGTGCTTTATGACGAGGTCATCCGCGTAATGGACATGGCCAAGCAGGTCGGGGCCAACGATGTCGCATGGCTCCGCACAAGGACGGTACCATGAGTCTGAAGTCCGCTCCCAACCTCGACATCCTGCCCATGGCCTGCGTCGGCCTGATACTGGTCCTGGTCATGATGATGATATCGCCGATGGTCATCAGCCACACGAGCACGCCGGTCAACGTGCCCGCGGCCAATACCGGCCAGCGCGAGGTCCAGAACGACGTCAGCATCGTCCTGACAAAGGCGGGCGAGTACATGTTCAACGACGAGCCGGTCGCGACGCTCGAACAGGTTGGCAGCCGGGTCGCGGCCGAGGTCGCCCGCGACCCCTACATCCTGGTAGTGGTCCGGGCCGACAAACAGTGCTACGGCAACCAGGTCCTCGATGTCCTTGCCGCGGCGAAGAAGGCAGGCGCGGCGCGAATCGTCTGCGCGACGAAGAAGCTGACAGCCGGAAGCTAGCCATGCCCCAAGGAATCGCGCTCCGGAACGTGACCATCTACGAAGACCGTCGGTCCTCGGCCATCTGGATTGCGATAATCCTCTCGGCATTGCTCCACCTCGGCAGCATGTTCGGCGCCTCCGCGTTCAGGCCGGCCGCTGTCGAGTCCGGCGAAGAACTTATCCAAGTCGACGTCTACGACATCACCCGGCGGCCCGAGGTCGCGAGGGTAATACCCAAGCCTGAGCTGGGCGGCAGTGGCGGACCCGGCCCGACCGATGCCGACGCCATGAGCTACACTCCATCCGGCGCTCCCGACGGCCCGACTATCGATCTGCAGGCCGCGCTCGACCGCGGCCCGTCTCAGGCGAAGATAGACCTCAGCCGATACGAGCTTGACCGTTCCGGGGGCGGCATGGATATAGTCTACCTCGGAGGCAAAGGTAGCTCGCAGTCCAC
>CAZVCQ010000133.1:0-7614 GCA_964626085.1 uncultured bacterium | reverse complement strand
ACTGTAACCCATGTCCTGATAATAAAGTGTAACCCATGTCCCGTTCGCGCCCGGGGGAGGTATAGGAGGGGTCGGAAAGGGAACAGGGGCTAGGGTATTGGGATTAGGGAAGTTAGGGCCTTTCCCTTGGGCCGACGGAATGTGTGCTATACTACATATGAGGAAACGCGAATATACGGCGACCCGGGCGGCTTCGACAGTCCGCAGGGGACCACAACTAAATGGGTAGCGTCCCCATTAAAGAGGCGCCGGGCGAGCCTGACTAGTGTTGAATGACGAGGCGGGCGGCAGGGCCGGCGCCAGCGCGGATGAAGTAGATGCCGCTCGGAGTCTTCCGCAGGTCGAGGTCCAGACGCCGAGCGCGGGATGCTACTGGGACTGCCTGGACCACGCGGCCGGCCACGTCTACCAGAGTGACCTGCATCGAGCTGACGAGCGGACGGGAGAATTCGATTGTGGCACGGTTTCGACAGGGATTCGGTCGCACGGAGACGACCGCAGACGGGCTTCGAGGGCTTTCATGCCTACGTGCCTCATCAACACCTATCGCCCAGTCGCCGAACCCGAGCACAAGGCCGTTTTCCCCCACGGCCCAGGCGTGCGTGCTGTCGAGCATGTACATGTCATAGAGGTCTGACGTGAAATCGCTGGAGTCCCTCACCCACGTCTGTCCTGCGTCGTCGGTGCGGAGTATCAAGCCATTCTTCCCGACTATCGCACCGTGGCTGGAATCGCAGAACGCGATCGCCTGCAGGCCCGGTTGGGTAGTCACGCTCTGCCAGTTCACCCCGCCGTCGGTCGTCTCAAACAACGCCGAATCGGAAATGGCCCAGCCTGTGTTGAGAGTTGTCATCTCCAGCCGCTTCACGTTGAGGCCGGTCACAAGGACAGTCCACGAGTCGCCACCATCGGTCGTGCAGCGGATGTTCTTGCGCGAGTCAATGGCCCAGCCGTTGATGGTGTCTACGAAACTGATGTCAAACGGCTCTTGCCTGTCCGAGACTACGCCCAAGGTGTCCATGTCCAACCATGTCACGCCACCGTCAGTGCTGCGCAGAGAATTGCCATTGGGCATACGCAGCCCTGCGTGCCACAGGTGACGACCCTGACGAGCTATTCTGGAAGAGCCGATCGGCCCATTCCTGTCAGACTGCATGTTGACGAAGCGCATGGTATCCCACGACACGCCGGCGTCCGATGTGCGTAATGCGGCAAAGTACCCATACCAGTAGTAGCCCATCTCGGTGTATTCGCTGTATCCAAGGCAACAGACCGCAGTCACGCTATCGACCGCGGCGACATTGGTGTAGGGATTGCCCGAACTGACCGGCACCGCAACGTCTGTCCACGACCGGCCGGCATCCGTGCTCCTGACGACCAAACCGCCGGGGCCAGCTCCCCAGCCGTGAGCACTGTCCGTGAACTCCACGGCGGTCAAGGCGCTGCCAACCGTGGGCAGCCGTGAGGACTGCCACGTCAGGCCCCCGTTGGTCGAAAACCAGATCGCGCCACCCGAGCCGCAAATCCACGTATAGTCCCCGCGGGCCACTGAGATATCGCTGAACGACATCCGCTTACCGAAGGAGACAGGAGCAGACCAATCGTCTCGGACGCACCGTCCCGCGTCGAGTCCGTACACGTGCCCGTAGGTATCGACGTCACAGCAGCGGGTCGGTGGGGCGCTTCCGTTGACAAACCACGTCCAAGTCTGGCCGCCATCGCCGGTGGCAAACCAAGCATACCACGATATTACAGGACCGTGAGGACCACCGTCCACGTAGTAGTGGTAGCCGCAAATGCCGGCTAGAGTATCATGGAACCCAAAGGCGCGCGGGGTTACAGCATAGTCGAGATCGCAGAGACGCACCCAACTTGCGCCGCCATCGCGTGTGCGCATCACCCCTGGGGGTATGCCTGCTCCCCACCCTTGGAGCGAGTCCAGAAACCATGGGGCGCGGACCGGGAAATCCGACACCTGCCAAGTCTGGCCGGCGTCGCTGGAGCGTACCACAAAGGAACTCTCGGCGGCGGCGATGTAGACGTTGGAAGCTGACAGCCAACGTAGCCTGTTGCCGCCGTGTGCGACAGATACCGAGTCCCAACTGCCGCCGTTGTCGGTGGTACGATACACAGTACCACCTTCGGCGGTGATGAGCCCCAAGCTCTGGTCCCAGAACTCGACATCAACCAGATTCCGGGTGGTGAACCGGGGCACACGGCGCCATGACTCGCCGTTGTCCACGGAGTAGAAAAACAGGCCGTCCTGTCCGACTGCCCAGACATGGCTGCCGACGCTTGATACGCCCGACAGCTTGCCGCCGGACAGGTAGTGCCATTGCGCGGCGGCCGCTGTCGCCGCCATGGCGCAGACCGCGACTAGCACAATGCGCTTCACGAGCTCCTCCTGAAAGCGACTCAGTCTAGCTCCTGGGTCACTTCTGTCAAGCCGTCGACCGCGCCGACGGAGCGACCACGTTCGGCTCCGGGACCAATCTCCGTCCATCTGCGTTGGCCTCAGTGGCCCCTGTCCGACCGCGCATCCGTGGTTCAGTTCGTCAACGGCTTGACCTGCGGCTGAGTTCGGGTAGAGTTTGGCCCGTATGGCACCGAGTATCTGGCGACGTCTCTTGGAGGCGCAATGAATCCCAAACTGGCTGTCCGGCTTCTGCTGATCGGATTGCTCGTGCTGCCTTTGGCCGCGGGCTGCGCTGCCGACACCTCCCGTAACAGCGCGGAACCTGGTCGGACGCCGTACGTGTGGGGTGATTTCTGGGGAATCGTGACTGCGGTCCTCATATTCGGCATGGGGCTTCTTGTCGGCGCGACTGTGTTGCGGAGGGGGGGTATACGGCTCAGTTCTCCTCGTCACCGGCACCGTCGCCGAACGGAAGTCGGCTGGAAACGAATCCGCCAGCGCATCCAGGATGGCACGAAGCAGGGTTTGGCCGAGTGGCGCAGCGAGGGACGTCCGGAAGACGCCGACTGGGACGACCTCAGTCGCAGAATCGAGGAGCGCATCCTCGAGGGAATGCGCAAGCACCACGACTAGCACCCGCTGTTCCGTGCCGTAGCCTGATAGCCGGACACTTGACCGCCGCGTTTGCCGCGGTAGAGTATGACGCTCAGTCAATATGGAGGTAATGCTGTGACTCACAATTGGCCGAAAATCCTGCTCGCCGGGCTGCTGCTTCTGGTTCTGGTCGCAAGCTGCGCGCCCGGGAACGCCCGCTATAGCATCGACATCGGCCGGCCCGCGAACTTCTGGGCCGGGCTCTGGCACGGGCTGATAATCATCGTCACGTTCATCGTCAGTCTGTTCACGAAGGACGTTGGCATCTACGAGCCCAACAACGTCGGCTGGGGTTACAACCTGGGCTTCATACTGGGTTGCATGATCTCGCTCGGCGGGGGCGCACGCAGCGTGAGACACCGCCGCAAGCACCGGCACGAACCCGACTGGGACAGGGTAGGCCGGCACATCGGCGACAGCGTGAAGGACGGGCTTGCCTCCTGGCGCAAGCAGGAGCGTCCGGCCGAATCCGACCAGGACTGGGACGAACTCGGCCGCAAGATCGAGGAGCGCATCCGCGAGGAAATGAAGAAGGCCCGGGACTGATATGCCGCTCCGTCCTGTTCGACTGCTCACTGCTCTCTGCTTGCTCCTCTCTTTGTCTCTTGCCGCTCAGTTCGTCGGCGAGCCAAGCTACACGTTGCCGGCCGAGGAGATGCGTATCGGCGACATCTACTTCGGCGGCACGGTGTTCCGCATCGAGGGCCGGCTCGACGGCTCGGCTGTTGCCGGGGCTCAGTCCGTCAATGTCTCCGGCCCGGTCACGCGCAACCTCTTCCTCGCCGCCCAGAACATCGACGTCTCGGGCGCAGTGGTCGGAGACCTGGTTGCGCTCTGCGCGACGCTCACGATGAGCGGTCGTGTCGGCGGCGCAGTCCGGGCCGGCGCCGGCACGGTATTCATCAACGGCGGCGTGGGCCAGGACGTGCTGGCCGGTTGTGCGAACCTGATCGTCGGCAAGAACTCCGAAGTTCGCGGTGACGTCACCGCCGGGTGCCGGTCGCTTGAAATCGCCGGCACGGTTCGCGGCGACGTCAAGGCGGTTGCCAACGAAGTCGTCATCTCCGGTTCGGTTGACGGCGACGTTGACGTGACCGTGGCCGACAAGCTGACGCTCACCCCGAACGCCCGCGTCTACGGCAACCTGCGCTACCGTTCGAGCAAGAAGCTGGATGTGGGCAACCCCGACATGGTCTTCGGTAATATCGAGCACGTCCAGCTCACCTCGCCCAGGGAGATCGATGACCTCAAGCAGATGAAGCCCCGGCCCGGCATGTTTGTCACTTTCCTGCTGCCGTTCACGATTCTCTCGATAATCGGGGCGCTGGTGGTCGGGTTCCTGCTCGTGGCAATCTGGAAGCACGCGCTCAACGAGGGGCTTACCCGTTCGTTTACCCACTGGGGTCGGACCGTCGGGTTCGGCGCGGTCGGGTTTCTCGTCGGCCCGATGAGTATCCTGGTCGCGTTCGCACTCATCATCACCATTCCCGCCGGCCTCATCGCTGCGGCCGCATACCTTGTCTGTCTCTATCTGGCCAAGGTACTCGCGGGCATGTTCACCGGCCGGCTGCTGTTCAGGATTTTCGGCGCGCCCGAGGTGTCGCTCTGGTGGGCCGCGCCGGTCGGTATCGTAATCGTTTTCGGCCTGTGCGCCATCCCCATTGCGGGATGGGCGATCTGGCTCGCAAGTATGGCTGTTGGTTTCGGGGTCATCGCCGAGTTGTTCGGCATGTCCCGCACCGCGTAAGACTGGAGGTACTTTGTTCAAGCAGAATCTACTCGCCCGGGAACGGGCCGTTGGAGGCGCGCCGTGAAGCCCTCGAACTCGCCCGGACCGCACCGTCCGACGGAGAGCGCCGGGCTCAACACGAAGGCAGTCCACAGCGAGGGCAGCGGGGCGTATAAGAACCGGGCGGTAAGCTGCCCGATATACCAGACTTCGGCCTTCGCCTTTGACTCGGCCGAGGTCGGCGCCCGCCTGTTCCGCGGTGAGGAATCCGGGTTCATCTACACGCGTATCGGCAACCCAACGACCGACGCGCTGCAGAACACCGTCGCCGCGCTCGAGCACGGCAAGACGGCACTGGCCACGGCTTCGGGAATGGCAGCGACATCGACGGTCCTCCTCGGCCTGCTCAAGTCAGGCGACCACGTAGTCTGCAGCCACGCGGTTTACGGCCCGACCCGCGTTCTACTCGAACGGGAACTGGTGCGGTTCGGAATCCGCACTACGTTCATCGAGACGTCCGACACCGACGCGGTCCGCGCCGCGCTGGAACCCGGCGCGCGCATGCTCTTCATCGAGTCGCCGGCGAACCCGACCTTGACCGTCACCGACCTTGCCGCCTGCGCCGAGCTGGCGCGGGCGCGCGGCGCGCTGATGGCAGTCGACAACACCTTCGCCAGCCCCTATTTGCAGACACCACTCGACCTCGGCGCCGATATCGTCGTCCACTCTCTGACCAAGTTCATCAATGGCCATTCCGACGTCGTCGCCGGGATGATCGTCCTGCGCGATCCGGAACTCCACAAGCGACTGCGGTCGGCACTGACGACCTTCGGCGCCACCATCGACCCGCACCAGGCGTGGCTGGTCCTGCGCGGGGTGAAAACCCTCGGGCTGCGTGTGGCGCAGGCCCAGGCTACGGCCCAGAAAGTCGCCGAGTTCCTGCGTGGCCACAAGTCCGTAGCCTGGGTCTCCTACCCCGGTTTGCCCGATCACCCGCACCACGAGCGCGCGAAGCGCCAGATGCGCGGTTTCGGGGCGATGCTTTGCTTCGGGCCCAAGGGTGGCTTTCCCGCGGTGCAGCGCGTCCTGAACCGGGTGCGGCTCTGCACGCTGGGAGTGTCGCTGGGCGGCGTCGAGACGCTTATCCAGCACCCGGCGACGATGACCCACGCCGGCCTGTCGGACGAAGCCAAGGCCACGGCCGGCATCGCTCCAGACCTTGTCCGCCTCGCGCTCGGCATCGAGGACGCTGAAGACTTGATCGCTGACCTAGACCAGGCACTGGCTGAAGACTAACCGCCACCGGGGTTTCTGCCCGTTGGTCGTGACGATTGTATGGAATTAGGAGGAAACGTGAACCAGAAAGACCCGAGCGCATCGGCTGGCTCCCAGCACTACATTGAGGAGGCGCGCCGGTCGCTCAAAGCCCGCGCCGAAGCCATGGGCCGGGTGCGTCGGCTCCGCTTCGATACCATCGCGGTCCACGGCCTGTACACAGTCGCCGAGTCCCTCGACCACAACCACGGCGCGATAATGGAGCCGACCCTGTTCTCGTCGGCACAGGCCTACCGCGACTCCGACGAGATGGAGCTGGCCCTCGGCTACAAGATACCGACCTGGTGCTACACCCGCATCCACAATCCGACGCTCGGGTTCCTCGAAGACAAGCTCGCCCTGCTGGAGACCTACGGTTCGGATATCGAAGCCGGGTGCTGCGTTTACTCCTCGGGTATGGCCGCCATCGGCAACACGGTCGATGCGCTGATGGCCCTGCCCGGTACCAAACCGCCGAATTTCGTGTCCGCCTGCCAGCTCTACGGCGGCACCTACCAGCTCTTCGACGCACGCCTGAAGCACGAACGCGGCGTGGACGTCAGGATGGTCGTCGACACGAGCAACCTCGACGAGTGGCGCCGCAACATCGACCGGAACACCCGTTTCCTCTACGGCGAGATGCCCTCCAACCCGGGTCTCGCTTTCTTCGACGTCGCGGCGGTGGCGGAACTGGCGCACGAACACGGCATCCCGTTCGTACTCGACACGACCATCGCCTCGCCCGCGCTGATGCGGCCGCTGTTGCACGGCGCCGACGTGGTCATCCACTCCGCCACCAAGGTGATGAGCTGCTCGGGGCTCGGGATGGCCGGCGCGGTCATTGCCCGCATGCCGATTGTCTCGAACATCCCCAACGATGAACTGAAGGCCGACTTCGCGCTCTACCTCAAGCGCTACCCCCAGCGCGAGCAGGGCGGCTGTCTCCACCCTTTCCAGGCGACGATGACCATCACCGACCTGCGCACGCTGCGCGCCCGGGTGGATGCCTGGAGCCAGACCGCGATGACCGTGGCGCGATTCCTCGAGAAACACCCGGCCGTGCTGGCGGTCAACTACCTCGGGCTCGAGAGTTACCCTCTGCACGAAGTGGCGAAGAAGTACCTGTGGCTGGTCGACGCCGAGCACGACGAACGCTATGGCAAGCCGGTCAACCGCTACACCCACATGATGTCGTTCCGCGTGAAGGGCGGCGCGGCCGCGACGCGCAGGGCGTTCGACCGGCTGGAGTTGATCTGGCGCGCCACTGATTTGGGCCGGGTAAAGACCGTGGCCACCATCCCGGCCATCTCGACCCACCTGCTGCAGGGCGAGGAGGCGCGCAAGAAGGCCGACGTCCCCGCGGACCTTATCCGTCTCTCGGTCGGAGCCGAGCACCCGGACGATATCATCAACGACTTGGACCAAGCGTTGAGCGGAACAAAGGGGTCCTAGGAGTCCGGCCGAAAAGTCTTGACAAGCGTCCTGTTCTATGTTAGTATTG
>CAZVCQ010000132.1:0-7629 GCA_964626085.1 uncultured bacterium | reverse complement strand
AGCTCCTTTCAGCTCTCCTGCCTCCCAAGTGTTGCACTTCACTGTTGAACTCGCGAGCGCGACAAGGGACTTCGGAAGGAACTAGTGACAGGAACCCTATTTCAGGAAGCTTCGGGACATCGCGCTGCCGCAGGCAGCGAGTGAGCAGTTGCACCGAAGAAACCCCTCCATCAGCGTCGGGGCGACTCGGCGTCGGTTAGCAGTGAGCAGTTGACCGGCTCACGACCGACGGCCTCCTGATACTCGATCTCTCTATCCCTCGATCTCTCGATCCCTTAGTACTCTTCCCGTTTGCCCTATTGACATATCCTGACGCGTGCCGTAGAATCCAGCCATCCTGAACGGACCAGTCCGCTCTCGGGACGAAGGTGGGCTGGCCTCAGGCGTCTGGCTATGTCCCAAAAGGGAGGTACGATGCTCACCGCAATGTCCTCAAACCGCAGCCCCTTCACGAAGGGCATGCACTTAGTGATGGCGGCCGCCTTCATGGTAGCCGGCCTTACACCCACCACCGCACACGCCCAGTCCAAAGATGCTCAAATAGCCGCACTCCAGATGCAGATCAACTCTCTCGACCTAAGGATCAGCCAAGCGGACAGGGAACTCGCGGCTGTTGGCGAGCCCAATTGGGCCTGCGGTTGCGGGCTGATGGTCGTCCTCGCTGTCATTCCAGGAGCCCTCATATGGTACTTCACTGACGTCAAGCCGAAGGAAGACCGGAAGCGGGAAATCCAGACGAGGATTGACAGACTGCAGCAAGAGAAACAGAACCTACAGAATCAGATGATGCTGCTGCAGTCCAGCAACTAGCGAGTGCCTCGGCCCGCGTGCCCATGATGCCGCCGGACTGGAGAACCCCTGCTGGCTGCCAGCCGCTCACACGTGACACGTATGCAGTGTGTCCCTCGTCCGCGATAACAGAAGGAGGTAGCGATGCATCGATTCGCAGCGATAGTGGTCCTCGCCCTGTGCGCGGCCACCACGGCCCAGGCAGACATCATCTGGACCAAGACGGGTACATTAGAAGGCATCGTAACGGGCGTGGACTCGTTCAATATTCACGTCCGGGTGGCAGATGGGAGCACGCGCCTCATCTTGCGCAAGGACTTCATTTCTGTCGAACCCAGTCCTGTTGAACCGCGTTCGACGGACACACTGGGTCTGCCCATGATGCACGCTCAGGAATCCCAGTCGTTGGGATATCGTCTGCCCGTCTCCGAGTCGCAGCAACCCTTGGACTCATATCTTGTGCTTGCGGCCGGGACGAAACTCAACAGCGCGGGTTGCCTGATGGGCGCTGGCTGGGCCGCCAGCGTCGTCGGCGGCGTGCTATACGTTCTTCTCAACAACGATGTGAACAGCCCGAATGAGATACGCATTGGCGTGCCTGTCCTGTTCGGCCTAACGACCATCGGCCTCAACATAGCGGCGATAGTTAACCTCGCGGATGCGGGAACGACACTCAAGGACGCAACTCGACCCCAGCGACGCTGGTAGCAGCGCCACGGAACGGCAGCAGCCGACTTGAGGTCGCGGGTACACGCGACTGCCCCCTGCCGGGCCCGCGCGGGCGGCGCGAGTTATCAGTTCCTGGTTCCGGGTTCGCAGTAGCGGACTCCTGACTTCAGACAGCCATCCCATTCTAGATTCCAGACCAGCCGCGCCAGCTGCGCGGGTTTCCGGTCTCCGGTTCACGTGCGCCGTTTCGGGATAGGACCGGGGCGGGCGCGCCTGTGTCGCACCCGGTTACCTCTGCCCGGCCGGTCGCGCCTGTGCGACCTTGACAATGAGGTACGGAATCAATATAGTCAGTCCACAGTGAGCATGCTCCATGACAACCGGGCGATTAGCTCAGCTTGGCTAGAGCGCTTGCTCGACACGCAAGAGGTCACCTGTTCAAGTCAGGTATCGCCCATCCACCGGGGTGTGACGGCAACCGCCTTCACACCCCGCTTTCTTTCAGGGCGTCAGCGGTGAAGCAGTCCTTCGAGCTTCTCTGGGCCCTGCAGCAGCTCGACACCGAGTTGCGCACGCTGAGCGATAAGCTCAGCCAGATACCCTCACGGGTGAGCGACCTGAAGAAGGCGGCCGCCGCCATCAGGGCCGAACTGGACCAGTCCAAGGCCGATATCCTCGAGCACAAGAAGCAGTACAAGCTCTGCGAAGTCGACCTCAAGGCAACCGAAGAGAAGGTCGCGGGCTACTCGGTGCAGCTCTACTCCGCCAAGACCAACGAGCAGTACAAAGCCTTCCTCAAGGAGATCGAAACCCAGAAGAAGCAGAAGAACGGCATCGAAGACCGGATGATCTTGCTGATGGAGGAAACCGAGGCGCTCGACCGCAAGGTCAAGGAGAACGAAAAGAACGCCGTCGAGCTCGATGCCGAGACCACTCGGAAGGTCGAGTTGCTCGAGAGCGAGAAACAGGAACTCGAGGCGGCCATCGCCACCCGCCGACAGCAGCGTGAGGCTACCGCCGCCGCGATTCCGGCCGACCTGCTCAAGCGGTACGAGCGGGTCCGCGCCAGCAAAGGGGGAATCGCCGTCGCCACGGTCCGGAAGGAGCGCTGCAGCGGATGCATGAGTCCGATCCCGGCGCAGCGGATACTCGAAGTCGACCGTCAGGACCGTCTCTACCTTTGCGAAGCCTGCGGCCGGATACTGATCGTCGCCCAGGAATAGCCGGCCCACAGCCGGCTGGATTCCTGGTGCAGATCGACGGTTCATCGCTGGGGAATCCCGGCCCGGCCGGAATCGGAGTCCGCATCCTCGGACCGGACGGGATCGTGGTCAAGGAAATCAGCCGGTTCATCGGCACCCGCACCAACAACCAGGCCGAATACGAAGGCCTGCTCTGCGCCTTGGACGAGAGCCGCGCGCTCGGCTCCAGGCGCATAGTAATCCGGACCGATTCCGAACTGCTGTACTACCAGATGGCCGGCCGGTACAAGGTAAAGAACCCCGAACTGAAGGTGCTGCATGGCAGGGCCCGCGAGTTGGCGCTGGGTTTGCCCAACGTGACTATCGAGCTGGTTCGTCGCGAACAGAACAAGGAAACCGACAAGCTGGCCAAGGCCGCGGCCCGAGCCGCCGACAGCCGACCGCGACATGCCCCGGAATAGAGAACGCCAGGCCGCGATAACCTGGCTGATGCCGCTTGGAACGCTGGTTCAGTTCATGCTCCCTCGCTGGATCGTGGTCAGGATTGCGCGCCTGGCCGGCAGGCTGGCCTATCACCTGGACCGACGAGGCCGTGAGAGACTGATGGACAACTGCCGGCACGTGATGGGTGCGGAAACGCCGGAATCGGAGGTGAAGGCCACCGCTCGAAGGCTGTTCATTCACCTCGTCACCAACTACCTGGATCTGCTTCGTATGCCGGTACTGAAACGCCGGGTAACCGCGTTGGTCGAATTTGACACGCGGCTGGCGGACCGGCTGATGGCAGCGGGCCGTGGCCTCATGATCGTCACCGCTCATATCGGAAATTGGGATATCGCCGGCACGTGCATCGCTGCCAGCGGGTACCCGATATCTGCGGTATACGAGCCGGTGCCGCGTGGCTGGGCCAGGACCTTCAACCGCTACCGCGGAGCCACAGCAATGGAGACGATTCCGACTACCAACCGGTCGGGCATCGCTCGGGCTCTGCTCCGGCACCGCATGCTCGCGCTTCTGTCCGACCGTGACGTCACGGGCAACGGCATGCTCTGTCCGGCATTCGACTCGTATCGTTACTACCCGACGGGACCGGCGGCGTACACGCTCCGCCTCAAGCCCTTGCTGATTGTTGCCTGCTGCGTGTTCCAGCACAAACCGGGCCGCCCCCCGTACCGGATGGACTACCGACCTCTCGAGTTCACTCCGTCGGGAGACGTGAAGGCCGACGTGCCTGCGTTCACCCGGGTGATTGCCGATGCGGTCAACGGCATGATCCGGAAGTACCCTGACCAGTGGCTGGTCTTCAACGCCGACTGGCAGCACAAGCCATGAAGGTCAGGATAAGGCGCCTCGCCGACGTCCCTCTCCCCTGCCGCCAGACCGCTGGCTCGGCCGGCTTCGACCTCTGCGCCGCCGCCGACGCCGTCGTACCGGCCCACGGATTCGGCGCGGTCGGCACCGGCCTCGCTGTCGAGCTGCCGGAGGGGACCGAAGCCCAGGTACGTCCGAGGTCGGGGTTGGCCGCGAAGCACGGCATCGGGGTTCTGAACAGCCCCGGGACGATTGATTCGGACTATCGCGGAGAAATCAGGGTCGTCCTCTTCAACACCTCGGACCGGGACTACAGGATTCAGCGCGGTGACCGCATTGCCCAGCTCGTCTTCAGCGTCTTGACCGACGTCGAACTGGTTGAGACCGACTCGCTGTCCGAGACCGGCCGCGGGCCCGGTGGTTTCGGACACACGGGACGAGGATAGGCTGAGGTAGAGGTAGAGGTAGAGACAGAGGCAGAGGCCAAGGTCAAGGTTAAGGTTGAGGTTGCGCAGGACAGTGCAGACTGAAGATACCCCGACCGTGACTAGGGACATGGGACTAGGGACCAAGGACAGACTGCGGATCTGCCTCGTTTCGGCCGCGTACCGGCCCTATCCCTCGGGGGTAAGCGAACACGTGCATCACCTGGCCGAAGCCCTGCGTGACCTCGGGCACGACGTGAGCATCCTGACAACGTCGTACGGCAGGTACAAAGGGATGAAGGAAGCAACAGAGAGAGACACAGGACATGAGTCCGGGCACTCGATCCCTCGATCCCCTGATCCCTTGATCCCTTCATCCATACCGGTCACCCGCATCGGCCGCGCCATCCTCATCCCGGGCAATGGGTCATACACGACGCTGCCGTTTGGGCTCGGGCTGCCGTTCCAGGTGCCGCTGTTCTTGCGGCGCCACCGCATCGACCTCATCCACTGTCACGGAGCCTTTCCGCTGGACATCGCCTATTGGGCTCTGGTCGGCACCCGAATACCGGCCGTGGTCACGTTCCATACGCTGGGCGGGGTTCCTTTCGAGCCGCTGCTCTGGGTCTTCCGGGGCCTGTTTGCCGGGCTCAACCGTCGTATCTCCGCCCGCATCGCGGTATCGCAGGCCGGAAGCGAGTACGCCCGCCGGTTCTTCCCCGGCTACTACCGCGTCATCCCCAATGGTGTCGACCTTGACCGTTTCCGTCAGGATGCTCCGGTCCCGGCGGTGATGCGCGGCAACCGACCGACCATGCTATACGTTGGCCGATTCGACCGGCGCAAAGGCCTGCCGGTACTGCTCAAAGCGATGCCGCGCGTGATTGCCGCGGTACCATCGGTTCGCCTGGTCGCGGTAGGCGGTGGCCTGCTCGAGGGCGAGTGCCGCCGGCTCGTCCAGGACCTTGGAATCCGCGATCACGTCTCTTTCCCGGGCCGCGCCACGGACGAGGAATTGCCCGGCTACTACGCCGGATGCACTGTCTTCTGCTCGCCGGCAACCGGCGGCGAGGCGATGGGCGTCGTACTCATCGAGGCGATGGCAGCCGGCCGGCCGGTTATCGCCTCCGACATCGCGGGCTACAACGAAGTCGTGACGGCGGGCGTAGACGGACTGCTGGTGCCGGCCGGAGACCCGGCCGCCCTGTCCGCCGCCCTGAACCAGGTGCTGCTGTCCGCCGAACTGCGCGCGACGCTGTCTTCAGGGACGCAGGCGCGGGCCCGAGAATGCGCCTGGCCCGGCATCGCCCGGCGCGTCGAGCAGGTCTACCGGGAGATTGTATGAAACCACGGCTCAGGATTTGCCTTGTCTCGGCCGCGTACCGGCCCTATCCCTCGGGCGTGAGCGAGCACGTACATCACCTGGCCGAGTCTCTGCGCGACCTCGATCAGGACGTGCACATTCTCACGACGTCCTTCGGGCACTCCATCCCTCGATCCCTTGATCCCTCGACCCCTTCTTCTCTACCGGTCACGCGTTTTGGCCGGGCAGTGCTCGTGCCGATGAACCGTTCCTATGCCACCGTGCCGGTTGGCCTCAGGATGGCCACCCAGGTCAAACGTTTCCTTGCCGGAGGCAGGTTCGACGTCGTACATTGCCACGGGATGTTCTGGCCGGAGATCTCCTACTGGGCAATCCGGCACAGCCGTTCGGTGAACCTGGTCACCTTCCTCACCGCCGGTTTCCGGATTCACACCGAGGGTGCCGGTCTCTTCCGGCTCTTGTTCCGGAACCATCTCGCCAGGATCCACGGCCGCATCGCCATTTCCCAACGTGCCCGCCAGGCCGCCGAGCCGTACGCCCCCGGCGAGTTCCGGATAATCCCCTGCGGGATTGACCTCGGCCGTTTCAAGCCAACCCCGAACCCTGGAACCCCCGAACCCCGGAACCCCGCTACTCCCACCGTCCTCTTCCTCGGCCGCCTCGACGCGCGCAAAGGCCTCGACGTGTTGTTGCGTGCTCTGCCGGCTGTATTGAAGTCAGTACGCGGTGCCAGGCTCATGGTCGTGGGCCGCGGGCCGATGGACAAGCGGGCCCGCCAGACGGCTGGAGACCTGGGTATCTCGGGCTCAGTTGAATTCCTCGGGCCGGCTCCTCCTGATGAACTGCCTTACCTCTACGCCGAGTGTGATGTTTACTGCGCGCCCGGCCTGGGCGGCGAAACTCTCGGTATCGTGCTGCTCGAAGCCATGGCCAGCGGTGCGCCGGTCGTGGCCTCGCGGATTCCCGGATACGACGAAACGGTACGAGACGGGGTTGACGGAATCCTGGTTCCACCCGGTGAACCGGAAGCCCTGGCTTCGGCGCTGGTCGGCATCCTGACCGATGAACCACGGCGCAAGACGCTGACCGCTGCCGGTCTGGCGCGCGCCCGGGAATATGCCTGGCCCAAGGTAGCGCAGGAGACGCTCGACTACTACCGCGAGCTACTATCAGAGAAGGGCTCAGGGGTTCCGGGGTCCGGGGGTTCGGGCCGGAACCCCTGAACCCTGGAACCCGACAACCCTTTTCCCGGGAGCGTTTCTGCGAGCCGCTTGAACTGCTCTCCACTCAGAGTCTCAGCCCGCGCGGCCGGTTCGACTCCTGCCTGTTCAAGGAACGTAACCGCAGCATCCCTTGTCAGTCCGAGCCCGGCGACAAGGTTGTTGGCAATCGTCTTGCGGCGTTGCGCGAAACAGAGCTTGACCATGCGCCGGAACAACGCCTCGTCCGGAACCGCGTAGAGCGGCCGCTCGCGCCGGGTCAGGCGGAACGAAGTCGAAACGACATCGGGTCTGGGCTTGAAGCTCGCCGGGGCGATGTTGAACAACCGCTCCCGAATGGTGAGGCGGTCGAAGAAAACCGAGAGCGCGCCGTAGGCTTTGGAACCGGGTATTGCGACTACCCGGTACGCGAACTCCCGCTGGGTAGTGAGGATCGCGGCGTCCCAGCTGTGGAGAGACTCCAGCAGCTTGAAGAGAATCTGCGATGAGAGATTATAGGGCAGGTTGCCGAGCACCTTCAGGTGCCGGTACGGTTCGAGGTCGAAACGCATGAAGTCGGCCTGAACCACTTCCAGGTTCCCGCTCCCGCCAAGTTCAGCCCGCAATCCCTCTGCCAGCCGCTCATCGATCTCGACCGCGATGACCCTGCCGGCCAGCGCCACAATTCGCCTGGTCAGCATTCCCTTGCC
>CAZVCQ010000131.1:6413-7633 GCA_964626085.1 uncultured bacterium | reverse complement strand
CCTAAATATCTGGCATCAATTTTTACATGTTCAAATTCCTTTTTAGTTGGTAATAAATATGTTTGAATATCTGATTTATTGATCCCATACTTTACCAAATCTTTTATACCAACACCACCAAGAGCATAACCGCAGGCCGCAATCCTCGTGCCGTGGCGGTGAACCCGGTGACGAACAAGATCTACGTTGCGAACTCGGGCAGCAGCAGCGTGACGGTGATCGACGGCGCGACCCTCACCGCGACCAACGTAACTACCGGTGCAAAACCCTACGCCGTGGCGGTCAACCCGGTTACGAACAGAATCTACGTCGCGAACCGGGGCAGCTCGAACGTGACGGTGATCGACGGCGTGACCAACACCGCGACCAGCGTAACAACCGGCGTGAAACCCTGCGCTGTCGCGGTCAACCCGGTGACGAACAAGATCTACGTCACGAGCGCCGCCAACCCCGGCACCGTGACGGTGATTGACGGCGCGACCAACACTTCGACCATCCTGTATGCAGGCACAGAGAGCCGTGCCGTGGCGGTGGACCCGGTCACGAACAGAGTCTATGTCGCCAATCAGGGCAGCGCCAACGTGACGGTGATCGATGGCGCGACCAACAACACGACGACGCTACCCGCAGGCTGGGCCCCCACGGCCGTGGTTGTCAACCAGGTGACGAACAAGATCTATGTCGCGAACTGGACCAGCCACAACGTGACGGTGATCGACGGCGCGGTTCACACCGAGACGACGGCGCCGGTGGGAACTCAGCCCTCCGCGCTGTCGGTGAACCCGGCCACGAACAAGATCTACGTCGCGAACCAGGGCAGCAACAATGTTACGGTGATCGATGGCGTGACCAACGCCACAGCTACAGTGTCGGCAGGGATCCAGCCTTGCGCGGTGGCGGTGAACCCGGCCACGAACAAGATCTACGTCGCGAACCTGGACGGCAACACGCTGACGGCGATCGACGGCGCGACCAACAACACGACCGCGGTGACCGTCGGCAAGGCCCCCACGGCCGTGGCGGTTAACCTGGTCACGAACAAAATCTACGTCGCGAACTCGGGCAGCAACAAAGTGACGGTGATCGACGGCGCGACCAACAACACGACTGCGGTGACCGTCGGCTCCGCCCCCAAAGCGGTCGCGGTGAACCCGGCCACGAACAAGGTCTACGTCGCCAACCAGCGCAGCCGCAACGTGACGGTGATCGACGGCGCGACC